>CAZMQC010000050.1:6436-10271 GCA_964568295.1 uncultured Spongiibacteraceae bacterium
CAGCGTTTTCAGTTTGGTGCGGTGGTGTTTGAGCAAGAAGCGTTGCGCGACCATTTTTTGCAAAAGTTTGTGCGTTTTAAGCAAGGCGATGCCTATGAGTCGCAAAAGTTATTGGAGTTACGGCAAATATTAAGTGGCAGCGGTTATTTTACCGATGTGCGCGTGCAGCCGCATTGGCAGCCTGATGAACTGGCGGTGCCAATAACGGTAAGTAGTCAATTACGGGCGAAATATGTTTATACCGCTGGGATCGGATTTGCCACCGATACGGGACCGCGCTTGCGTATGGGGCTTGAAAATCGCCGTGTGAATAGCCTTGGGCATCGTTATAACACCGGTTTTGAAGTGTCGCCTATTCGTTCTAATATCGGTTTTAACTATGAAATTCCGATTGGCGACCCTAATCGAGAACGCATTAATCTTGGCTCTAGCGCTACTCATGAAGATATTGATGATAAGTTAAGCGACCGTTATCGTTTGCGAGCAGCGTATTTGCGCGAGTGGCAGTCGGGCTGGATTGCCACCCATTTTTTAGACTGGCAGGCAGAGCGTTTTACTATTGCGGGGCAGCGCGACAAAAGTTATTTGTTGATGCCAGGCTATGAGTTAACGCGCATTAAAGCCGACAATCCTTTGTATCCAAGGCATGGCTGGAAACTCAACGGCATGGTCCGTGTAGCGCATGAGCAAATGGCGTCGAGCGTGTCATTTGCTCAGTTTCGCGGTTTGGCAAAATGGATTTTTCCTACTTGGCAAGGGCGTATTTTAACGCGCATTGAAGGTGGCGCGACGTTGGCGGATACGGTAACAGAACTGCCTACCTCGGTGCGTTTTTTCGCAGGTGGCGATAGTAATGTGCGCGGCTACGCCTATCAAAGTTTAGGGCCTAAGAATGCTAATGGCGATGTGATTGGTGGAAGACATTTGTTGGCGGCGAGTGTTGAATACGAATTCCCGTTTACCGAAAAATGGTTTGGCGCGCTTTTTACCGATGGCGGTAATGCCTATGACCGCTTAAAGGATTTTAAACCCGTGTATGCCAACGGTATTGGTGTGCGTTGGCGTTCGCCGATTGGCCCTATTCGTTTAGACTTGGCGCATCCGTATAGTGGTAGCAGCCGATTTCGATTGCATATCAGTATGGGGATGGATTTATGATGCAGCGCCTTGGCTTGCTTGCTCGCATATTGCTGAAAGCATTACGTTTAGGCGCTTTATTGGTGCTGTTATGCTTGTCTTCATTGTTGCTAGTTTTGAGCCGTGAAGAGGGTAATCAAGCCTTGCTGCATGGGTTGACGCAATGGGTTGATGGTCTAACCATTGGCGCAAGTCAAGGAACGCTTTGGCAAGGCTTGACGTTAATGGATGTGCGTTTTAATCATGACACCGTAGAGGTGGCGATTAAAAAATTGCATCTACAGATTAGTGCTTACCATTTGTTGCGCGGAAAACTACTGGTTCGCGAACTGAGTAGCCAAGATTTACAGCTGATTATCCAGCCTAATAACGAACCTTCTACGCCTTTGCGCGAATTACCATCGCTGCGTTTGCCGCTGCCGATTGAGATTAAAAAGTTAGCGCTGCTGAATAATGATATTCATGTTCAGCAAACAGCATTATTTGTTGATAGCATTCATGCAGAGCTGTACGGCTTTAATGCAACGCTGCGTATTCAGCAATTGGATTTAATTAGCGCGGATAAGACGCTTTACGCGCAAGGCGCTCTGCACACCCAGCAAGATTGGCCATTGAATATGGCGCTAGATTGGCAGTTAGATTTGCCTGATGCCGTACAGCCTTATTTCTCGCAACATCAGGCGCAAGGGCATATACAGCTTGCGGGTAGTGTGATGGCGCTGCAAATTCATCAAGAAACACAACAGCCTTTTGTTATGCAGGGCGACATTAGCTTACAGCCTTTTTCCCCCGATTTGGCATTCGCAATACAACAAAACTGGCAAACTGTAGAAATACAATTTGAGCAACAAAAACTGCTTTTGCCCGCAGGGAATCTGCAACTTGAGGGTGATTTGCAACAGTATCAATTGCAGATCAATAGCCAAATACAATGGCAACAATTGCCCATCATCAACTTAGCTTTGCAAGCGCAAGGTGATTTGTCGCAATTACTGATTCAACAAGCAACACTAAGCCAACAGCAGCAGGTGTTTTCATTGCAAGGGCAGTTAGTGTGGCAGCCTTACTTGTCTTGGCGGTTGGCGGGGAATTTGCAAGCCTTTGATCCGCAGCCGTTTTTACCTGAACTACAGGGTTTGCTTGGTTTTGACTGGCGCAGTACAGGGCAATTTCAAGATAGTTTAAACTTTACGGCGGATGTAGAGAGTTTACATGGGAAGTTGCAAGATTCGCCGCTGCAAGGAAGTATGCAGCTTGATTGGCAAGAGCAGCAACAAAGCTTGGCTTTAGCGCTCAACTTGGCGCAGCATCGCTTACAGTTTAAAGGGCAGCAACAGCGGCAACAATTCAATTTTAGTGTGTTATTGAGCAGTGATAATTTAACGCAGTTACACCCGTCTTTGTCTGGTGCGGTTGATAGTCAAATAAGCGCTCAAGGCACATTGCACCAGCCCAAAGTTACGGGTTATCTACGCGGTGAAAATTTAGCTTATCAAGCGATAAATCTTGCACAATTGGATTTGCGGTTAGAGCATCAGACGCAACAAAATGTGCGTTTGCAGCTACAAAAGCTACAGCAACAAAGCACGGTGTTATTAGATAATTTAAAGCTGGATATTCAAGGTGATAGCCAAACCCAACAATGGCAGCTTGCGATGCAAGCCTTACAGGCAGATCTTACCGGGCGCTGGCAAACGCAATCGCCAGACGCTCAGCAATGGCAGTTAACTTGGCAAATATTGGATATTGGACACGATTATTTTGGGCTTTGGCGCTTACAGCCTAGTCAAACGTGGCAATTATCCAGCGCGCAGCAAATTATTCCGCGCTTTTGTTTGCAGCAGCAAAATCAGCAGGGCGAACTTTGCTTAAGCGCCAAGCAACAGCAACAACAAGCCGAAGCGTTGCTAACGCTGCAAAACTTAAACCTACAGCCGTTTGCTGCGCTAATCGACCCTGATTGGCAACTCTACGGTTGGTTAAATGCCCAATTAAGCCTGCAAGAACAAGACGACAACCTCCAGGCACAAGCTAAAGTTGCCAGTAATAATGGTTATGTGCAGTTGCTTGATGGGGACGAGGAACTGATTCGCGTGCCGTGGCAGACAATCGGCGCAGAAGCTTCGCTAGATAGGCAAAATTATCAAGCGCATTTACAAGCTGTTTTAGATGAGCAGAACCAACTACAGCAAAAGATACAAGGCAGTTTAGCTGATACGCAAAAAATTAACGGCCATTTGCAATTTAACTTTAATCAGTTGCAATTTCTCGAATTGATGACGCCTTTGCGCGAAGTAGCTGGACAGATTGAAGGGGATTTAACCGTGCAAGGCGATTTGAACCAACCATTATTGCAAGGACAGATTCATTTACTGGATGGCAGTATGCAAATTCCCGATGCGGGTCTTTTGCTAGAGAAAGTCGCGGTAACATTGGACGCGCAAGCAACTGGCGACGTCAACATCAACGGCAAACTTTATTCAGGCGGTGAACCGTTAACGCTTACTGGTAAATCCCAGCAGCAAATGAAATTGCCTTGGTCGGTACAGTTACATATTTATGGCGATAACGTGCAAACGTTGAATCTACCCGACTTACAACTCTGGGTTGCGCCTGATATTCAGGTCGATTTGGCTGGGCAAACCATTACTAGCCGAGGTAAGGTATTGGTGCGTCGTGCACAAGCCAAATTACGTGA
>CAZMQC010000051.1:0-9955 GCA_964568295.1 uncultured Spongiibacteraceae bacterium
TCAATTGCTCAATCATCTGGCGAATTTGGTCGATTTTGATATTTTTGCCATCTGGCTCAATCAACAAATAATCAGGGTGGGTATCGGCGGCGATTAACAAACAGGATTTGCATTGCCCGCAGGCGAATTCAGCGGGTTGTTGACACAAGGCTTTTTGCGCCAAGGCTTTTGCTAAGGTTAATTTGCCATTGCCTTTTTCACCACTGAGCAATAAGGCGTGAGCTAAACGCCCTTGTTTGAGCGATTGGTCAAGGCGTTGCCATAGCGTTGCTTGCCACGGATAAATCATGTTACGCACCATGCCATTGCGCAATTAAATGCTCAAGCACTTGTTGAATATCGGCTTGTACCTGCTCCAAAGCTTGGCTGGCGTCAATAACGGCGTAACGCTGCGGGTTTTGCGCTGCGCGGCTTAAATAGGCATCGCGCACACGTTGATGAAACTGCCTATTTTCTTGCTCCATGCGGTCAAGTTCCGCTCTTGCCACCGCGCGTTGCATACCCACTTCGATAGGCGCGTCTAATAAAATCACGCAATCAGGGCGCAAATCGTTTTGCACTAGTTGTTCAAGTTGCTCAATCACGCTTTTATTCAGTTGTCGCCCACCGCCTTGGTAAGCATAAGTAGCGTCAGTAAAACGGTCGCATAATAGCCACTGCCCTTGCGCAAGCGCGGGTTGAATTTTTTGCGTAAGGTGCTGCGCTCTGGCGGCAAACATTAATAGCAATTCGGTTAAATCTGCCATCGGCTCGGCTTGTTTTTTTAAGATCAGCGCGCGAATTTGCTCGGCAATTTCTGTGCCGCCAGGTTCGCGCGTGCTTTGCAGCGGAATATTAGCTTGTTGCAAAAACTGCTGAATAAATTGCAGATTGGTGCTTTTGCCTACCCCTTCTCCGCCTTCGAGTACAATAAATAAACCGTTTTTTGTTTGCATGTTGGCCTCTAAACTGTGCGCAAAGCCTTGTTATTCTGACTTAGGCGTAGAGCGATAATCCGAGCTGCGTTTTAATTGATAACGTCTGACCGCCTCGTTATGTTCGGCCAGTGTCGCTGAAAAATGATGGTAACCATCGCCCTTGGCTACAAAATAAAGTTTGTCATTTAATAATGGGTTGGCTGCGGCTTTAAGCGATGCTTGACTAACCAAGGCAATCGGCGACGGCGGCAAACCTTTATAGCGATAAGTATTGTAAGGGCTGTCGATACGCAAATCGTTGCGGGTTATTCTGCCTTGGTATTTTTCACCCATGGCGTAAATCACGGTAGGGTCGGTTTGCAATAACATGCCCTTTTGCAAACGTGCCACAAATACACCAGCAACTTGTGTACGCTCAGCTTCCACGGAGGTTTCGCGCTCGATAATCGACGCCATCACTAATAACTCATAGCGATTTTTATACGGTAATTGTTTTTGTTGCGCTTCTAGCCATGCGGCGTCTAAGGCTTTTTCTAAGGCTTGATGGGCGCTGCGTAAAATATCGCGGTCTTTGCTGCCTTTAATGTAGCGGTAGGTATTGGCAAAAATCAAACCTTCTGGGTGGCTATAACTAGGCGCTGCGCCCATTGCCGCCAATAAGCTTTTGGGCGTTAATTCGTCAATGGTGCTGACTACGCCATAGCTTTTTTGCAACACCTTAACCGCATCCGCAAGAGTTTTGCCTTCGATAAACGTCACTGAATATTCAATCACTTGCCCCTTCAATATTTTTTGCAATAAATCGTCTATCGACATATCGGGGCTTAATTGATATTCGCCTGCTTTTAATGCGGTTTGTTGGCTTAGTCGGGTGTAAGCAATAAACAGCGATGGTGAATCATAAATCAGCTGCTTGCGTAAGGTTTCTGCAAGCTTAAACACCGAATCGCCGTATAAAACCTCAACCACCTGCTCTTGCCCTAGCGGTTGCTGCATCTGTTTTTTAACCGTGACCAACGCCAAACCAAGCGCCAATAACACCGCTAAAACCAACAAAACAAAGGCAAATAATAACTTCTTCATGGCTGCTGCCGTAACAACAACTGTAGTTGTTGTTGGAGTTGCCGCGTCACCGGTCCAATCGGGTATTGCGTCGTATCAGCCGCCAAAACAGGCACAATGCCAATCATGGCATTAGTAATAAACACTTCGGTAAATTCGGTCATGCGATGAATTTCTGCTTCATAGCAGGTTTTATTAATTGCTGGCGCAAGTTTTTCCATCACCACGCGGCGCATCACCCCGGCAACGCCTGAACTCGCGAGGTTGGGGGTAATTAATTCACCGTCAGGCGCAACAGCAAATACATTCGACATAGTGCCTTCAATGTAATTGCCGTGTTGATCGCGCATCAAACCTTCGTAACAGTCAGTATCGGATAATTCTTGCCGCCCTTTAACCTGATCTAAGCGGTTTAAATGTTTAATACCTGCAAGATTAGCCTGCTCCGACAAACGCCAATGGCATGTGCTGGTTTTCACGCCTTGTTGCTGCATTAAGCGCGCAAAACCTGCGTCATAAGGCAATAAGTGCATAATGCGGGTCGGCGTACTGTGTGGGCTTGGCGTATAGCCTGAGTCCGATTCGCCGCGCGTGACAATATATTTTAAGCGCCAGTTGGCATCGGGATGTTGTTGACTATGCGTTTGCGCCCACTCGAGGTCGCTTAAAAACTGTTGACGATTAACATTCAGCCCCAAACGTTTAGCGCCAAATAAGAAGCGATCAAGATGGTAGTCAAGCAAGGCAATCGAACCACGGCGCAATGCCATGGTTTCAAAAAGGCCATCACCAAAAGTCAGTCCACGATCAAATACTGAAATCGTGGACTGCAATTGGCCATTCACCCATGTTAATTTTTCTGTATGCGTCATGGGTGTATTGTAATCAATTAATCAAGGCGACTAAACAGCAAACTTCCGTTTGTACCACCAAAACCAAATGAATTCGATAAAGCGTGTTGGATACGCATGGGTTGCGCAGTATGCGGAACGTAGTTCAACGTACAGCCTTCATCGGGATTATCAAGGTTAATCGTAGGTGGGGCTACTTGATCGCGCAAAGCTAAAACCGTAAACACCGCTTCTAATGCGCCTGCCGCGCCTAACGCGTGACCAACCATGGATTTCGTTGAGCTAACCGCCACTTTATCTACCGCTGCGCCCATTAATTTTTTAACCGCTTGCGTTTCGGCTAAATCGCCTGCGCGGGTTGAAGTGCCATGCGCGTTAATATAATCAATTAACTCTGACGCAATATTGGCGTCTTTCATAGCATTACGCATCGCACGATACGCGCCATCACCATCTTCTGGTGGCGAAGTCATGTGATAAGCATCGCCGCTCATACCAAAACCTGTGACTTCGGCATAAATTTTTGCACCGCGTTTTTTCGCGCTTTCGTATTCTTCCAATACCAAAACACCCGCGCCATCACCCAACACAAAACCGTCACGGTCTTTATCCCAAGGACGGCTTGCCGCCTGCGGATTGTCGTTACGTTGTGATAAAGCGCGCGCTGCACAGAAACCGCCTAAACCAACTGGCGTTGTTGCTTTTTCAGCGCCACCCGCCAACATCACATCGGCATCGCCATATTGGATCATACGCGCAGCAAGCCCGATACAGTGGGTTGCCGTAGTACATGCGGTGGTAATTGCCAAGTTCGGGCCTTTCATGCCGTACATAATCGACAAGTTACCCGCAATCATATTAATAATTGAACCTGGTACGAAAAACGGCGAAATACGGCGTGGGCCTTTTTCTAAAATCGTCATTTTGCAGTCTTCAATGGCCTGCAAACCGCCAATCCCTGAGCCAATCGCAACACCTACGCGCTCAGCGTTTTCGTCGGTTACTTCAAAACCTGAATCGCGCAGCGCTTGCACGCCCGCCGCAATGCCGTATTGGATAAACAAATCCATTTTACGCGCATCTTTTTCAGGAAAATATTCTGCAACATTAAAGTCTTTTACCATGCCTGCAAAATGTGTGCTGTACGCAGAAGTATCAAAATGTTCAATAAGACTGATACCACTTTTACCCTGAACAATCGCTTGCCAGGCTGTTTCAACTGTATTTCCAACGGGCGACAAAATACCTAAACCGGTAACAACAACACGTCTTTTAGACACAAAAACCTCCAATGCCGAATCTGCGACTTTTAAAGCCGCTCATTGTATCAAAAAAAAAGCCGTTCTATGCCACATAGAAACGGCTTTTTACATCAGTTCACAAATTTGATTATAAGTTTGCGTTGATGTAGTCGATAGCTAACTGAACTGTAGTAATTTTTTCAGCTTCTTCGTCTGGAATTTCAGTTTCAAATTCCTCTTCAAGAGCCATTACCAATTCAACGGTATCTAAAGAATCAGCGCCAAGATCTTCAACAAATGAAGCATCTGCTTTCACTTCTTCTTCTTTAACGCCAAGTTGCTCAGCAACAATCTTTTTTACGCGCTCTTCAATGCTACTCATGGTTCTCTAAAACTCCCAAGGATTAAAAATCTATAGCCATTTGGCTACGTTTAGTTTGGTTTTAAGTACAATAAAACTGTGGTGCGCATTGTACTCTGAAATAATAGCGTATAACAACTTTTCCTTTGCCATTATTCGTAGCAATGCTTGATAAGCATCAAACGCTTATCATTACACCATATACATGCCGCCGTTCACGTGCAGCGTGCTGCCTGAAATATAAGAAGCATCATCGCTTGCCAAGAACGCAACCGCTGCCGCCACTTCTTCCGCATCGCCCAAGCGCCCTAATGGGATTTTACCTAACAACGCGGCTTTATGCTCTTCAGGCAATTCTTTGGTCATATCGGTATCAATAAAACCCGGCGCTACGTTGTTGACCGTAATCGCGCGCGAGCCTAGCTCTGCTGCCAATGCGCGTGAAAAACCTTCTGCGCCTGCTTTGGTGGCCGAATAGTTAGCTTGGCCTGCGTTACCCATTGAACCGACTACCGAGCTAATATTAATCACGCGTCCCCAACGGGCTTTAGTCATGCCTTTAATACAGGCTTTGGTAACTACAAACAACGAATTGAGGTTGGTATCAATTACGTCCAGCCATTCTTCATCTTTCATGCGCATGAAGAGGTTGTCTTTGGTAATACCAGCATTATTAACCAGCACCAAAGGCGCAGCAAATTCTTCGGTAATGGCTTTAACAACCGCCGCCACTTGCTCTTTATCGTTAACGTTTAATACTTTACCTGCGCCTTTAACACCCGCTTGGGCAAAGCGTTCGCTAATGGCTTGCGCGCCGTTTTCGCTCGTTGCTGTACCGATTACGATAAAACCGTCTT
The DNA here is from genome assembly GCA_964568295.1 of uncultured Spongiibacteraceae bacterium. Lineage (GTDB taxonomy): Bacteria > Pseudomonadota > Gammaproteobacteria > Pseudomonadales > DT-91 > DATCSZ01. Next base: position 5,290 of record CAZMQC010000051.1, read on the forward strand.
TTGCCAAACGGTCAGCGATGGCTTTACCAATACCACGACTTGCGCCTGTGACTAAGGCTACTTTTTGCTCTGTACTCATCTTGCTCTCCTAAACGTTAGTTGCCGCTACAGCATCTAATAATGCTTGTTCTTCTTCAATCGCCAAACAATCAAGTGATTTTTCAATGCGCTTGTTTAAACCGCTTAATACTTTACCCGGCCCACATTCAACCGTGGTCGTTACACCTGCTTTCACCATGGTATTAACGCAATCCACCCATTTGACCGGGCTGTAAATTTGTTGAATCAATAATTCACGAATTTTTTCAGGATTGCTTTCGGTTTGTGCGTGTACATTATGCACAACCGCTATTTCAGGTACTTTAATTGTAATGTCCGCCAGCGCTTCGGCTAAGCGCTCGCCAGCAGGTTGCATTAAATCGGTATGGAAAGGCGCGCTAACGGGTAATGGCATAGCGCGTTTTGCTCCCGCCGCTTTCAGTTTTTCAATGGCACGATCAACGGCAGCAACTTTACCCGCAATCACCACTTGTCCCGGTGAATTATAGTTAACCGCTTGTACGCACTCGCCTTGCGCAGCTTCTGCGCAAATTTGGTTAATCACATCATCGTCCAAACCGAGAATAGCCGCCATCGAGCCTTCGCCCACAGGCACAGCAGTTTGCATAAATTGCCCACGCGCACGCACTAAACGCACCGCGTCCGCAAAATCCAAACTACCTGCGCAAACCAAGGCAGTAAATTCACCTAAGCTATGGCCTGCCATTAAGCTTGGCTTAGCGCCGCCCTGCTGCAACCATAAACGCCATAAGGCAACCGATGCGGTCAGCAAAATCGGCTGAGTTTTTTCGGTCAGATTAATTTCTTCTTGCTGGCCTTGTTGAATCAACTGCCACATATCGTAGCCAAGCGCTTCCGAACTTTCGGCAAAGGTTGCTTGAATTAGCGCATGTTTGGCAGCGACATCTGCCAACATGCCAATTTTTTGTGAACCTTGCCCAGGAAACACAAAAGCCAAATTAGGGTTATTCATAAAACACACCTATATTCACTTTAATTTGGGGTTGAAAATGCTTGGTTTAACCGTTGGGTCATATCGCTTTGCATCAAACGATAAGTTTGCATCAGTGCATGATAAAAGGCTTTTTGGTCCGCATGACCGTGGCTTTTAACCACTACACCTTGCACGCCCAATAAACTTGCACCATTAAAACAGCGCGGATCAATGCTTTTTTTCACGCGATATAAAGCAGGTCGAGCGAAAAATGATAATAGCCAGGTAAAAAAATCGGCATGAATTTCTTGTCGAATTTTTTGCATGATATAGCTCGCTACCCCTTCCGAGGTTTTCAGCGCAATATTACCGACAAAACCATCACAAACAATAATATCGGCGGCGGCTGTAAATAAATCGTGTCCTTCGATATAGCCGATGTAATTCAGTTTCGGATGATTAGATAACAAGGCAGCGGCTTTTTTCACCTGACTATTGCCTTTGCTATCTTCTTCGCCATTATTCAACAAAGCCACTGTGGGTGATTTTTTGCCTTTAGCAATCGCCACCATCACACTTGCCATCAACGCAAACTGCAATAAATGCTCAGCATCGCAATCAACATTAGCGCCCATATCGAGCAAATAGCTATGACCATATAAGGTAGGCAAAGCACCACAAATAGCGGGGCGATCAATGCCTTCAATCATGCCAAGTTTGCGTTTACTGATCGCCATTAATGCGCCGGTATTGCCTGCGCTAATACATGCTTGCGCTTTCTGGTCTTTGATTTGTTGCACGGCAAGGTGCATTGAAGACTGCTTTTTATGACGCATAGCCGCAATTGGCGATTCATCCATCGCAATTACTTCATTGCTTTGAATGATTTGAATTCGATCGTGGGGAGCATTTTGATCGAGCAATGGCCGTATAACATTGCCATCACCAATAAGACGCACGAAAACATCTTTCTTTTTGGCAAGAAATTCAATAATCGCGGGAATAATAACACGGGGACCAAGGTCCCCGCTCATCACATCAATGGCAATTGTAGAGACTGCCATTTTAGCGTTTATCAGTCGTCGTTTTTAGTATTGATTACTTTACGACCACGATAGAATCCGTCTGCAGTCACGTGATGGCGCAAATGTACTTCGCCACTGGTGCTATCAACAGATAAAGCTTTTTCGGTTAACGCATCATGCGAACGACGCATGTCACGACGTGAACGAGTTTTTCTATTTTGCTGTACAGCCATGCTGCTTGCTCCTATTACTTATTGGGCTTTAATTGCGCCAACACACTAAACGGGTTTTCTTTTTTCTCAACCGGCACTTCAACAGGTTGCGCCGTTTGATAAAACTGCTGACCTTTACAATGCTCAGGTTCATGATAACTAACAAAAGGCATCGCCAATAGCAGCTCATCTTCTAGCATTTCGTTAAGATCGAAAGATTCTTCATCTTCAACCATTAACGGGTCACGATCTTTTGGCAAGTTTCGCGCCTGTATATCGTCTTTAATCATTGCTAAAGCAATATCAGAACCAAACTCAACCATCACTGGCTCTAAACAACGCTGGCATTGCATTTGAGCTTGGCATTTAACCCAACCATCAACGCAGGCAATATGTTGTTCATCGACAAAAAAATCTAGCTGTGCTTCTACCTGCCCTATATTATCAACAACCGCGCCCACAACTCGTGGGAAAGCTGCCAAATCAGAATTCACGGTAAAACTAGCATGTCTTGCAGCGAGTTTTCGTAAGTCTGCTTGTTTAGGAAGAGGCTCATTTAACATAGGCGCGCAATCATAGTGATACAAGGCAATTATGTCAAAAACATTTGCACTTATTTGTCATTTTTTTCATCATAGTGGCTACTTTTTCATGCGTGCCATTCTACATGCCTAAACTTATTCTTGCTTCTTCTTCGCCATACCGCAGACAACTGTTAGAAAAGCTGCAATTACCCTTCACTTATCAAAGCCCCGATGTTGACGAAACGGCTTTGGCTAACGAAACGCCACAAGCCTTAGTGCAACGCCTTTCGATCAGCAAGGCAAAAAGTGTTGCCGCCAAGCAAGAGCAAGCCAGCTTAGTGATTGGCTCTGACCAAGTAGCCGTATTGGGCGATAAAATATTGGGCAAACCGCTTAATCATGCCAACGCTGTGCGTCAACTCAGCGAATGCAGCAATCAGACCGTGCAATTTTTAACTGGATTGTGTTTGTATAATAATGTTAGCCAAACCACACACTACAGCACTGAGATTTTTCAGGTAAGGTTTAGAGCGTTAAGCAAGCAGCAAATCGAAAACTATCTCAACAAAGATCAGCCGTATGATTGCGCTGGCAGCTTTAAAGCCGAAAGCTTAGGTATTAGTTTGTTTAGCCAGATGCAAGGCAACGATCCTAATATTTTACTGGGCTTGCCGCTTATTCGTCTGATTGATTTCTTACAACAAGAAGGCGTGTCACCTTTATAGCGACACGCACCCGCGCTTAATAATATCTAGGTTCTGCAAATTGCTTATATAAGGCTTGGCTTGCCACCAAACCAAATTTACGCATAAATGCCGTCACAGGATCCGGCGCAATCGAATAATCAACGATATCTTCAAAGCCAATCACATCACGCGCCACTTTACCTGCACTACCCAAACCATCAATCAGGCCAAGCTCTAACGCCTGCTCACCCGACCAAATCAAACCTGAGAACAATTCGTCATTATCTTGCAAACGGTCGCCACGTCCTTTTTTCACCTGTTCAATAAATTGTTTATGCACCACTTCTAACGAGCTTTGCCAAAACTCACGCTCTTGCTGATTTAATGGCTGATACGGATCTAAAAACGCCTTATGTTCGCCCGCAGCAATCACGCGACGCTCAACCCCTACTTTTTCCAACAAATCGGTAAAACCAAAACTTGCCGAAATAACACCAATCGAACCGACCAAACTGGCTTTATCCGCATAAATTTCATCCGCTGCTGCTGCAATATAATAAGCAGCCGACGCGCCCAAATCGCTAATCACCGCATATACTTTCTTTTCAGGATATATTGCGCGCAAACGATTAATTTCATCGTACACATACCCAGCTTGCACAGGGCTACCGCCAGGGCTGTCAATCGCCAAAATAATGGCTTGGCTATGTTGCGCCTCAAAGGCTTTACGCAAGCCGCCCACTACCACATTAGCACTGGCAGATTCTTCATCCATAATAATGCCTTTAATATAAACCAAAGCCGTATGCGGATTTTTAGCCTTAGCCTCGTTCATACCTTTTAAGCTATCGGTTTCGCTGGCAAATAAGCCTAGCAAACCAAATAAATAGAAGAACGTCAGCAATTTAAAGAAAATACCCCAACGACGCGAGCGTTTTTGCTCCTCAACCGATGCCAAGGCAACTTTTTCGAGCAACTGCCACTCTTTTGAATCTGGACGCTCCATAACTATTTATCTCCGCAAAATCACTGTAGGTAATTGTAAAAAATGATCAATAACCGCCAAAGGCTTATGCACAAACAAACGCTCAGCCGCGTGCGCACCGTAACTTACGCCAACACTTGCCACCCCAGCATTGCTCGCCATCGCCAAATCGAATTCGGTATCGCCCACCATAATCGTATCGCTTGCAGGCACGGCTAATTCTGTCATCAACTGCTCAAG
>CAZMQC010000052.1:0-6816 GCA_964568295.1 uncultured Spongiibacteraceae bacterium
GCGCAAGTAAAAGCGGCTGCGCAACGCGCGCAATTGCTGGTTGATGCGCGAGCGTAATTGTTTTGTTAAGGAAGCGCCCATTGCAAGGCGCTTCTTAAAATAGTGAAGTGCCCTACAAGAAAAAACCAATCGGCAAAGCCACAAGTTGCTGATCAAAATTCACCACATTTTCCCCTGTATAAACCAAAATGCCCTTTTTGAATTGATCGGGCGTAGTATCACGCAAATGGCGTAAGCCGTTTAAATCTTTATTGGTCACTGTGGCTGCGGCTTTTACTTCGATGCCAACCAGCTGTTTTTGGCGATTTTCTAACACGAAATCAACTTCTACTCCTGTACTCGTGCGATAGTGCATGAGCTTGGTATAAATGTTTGCCCAACTTTGGTGCTTGGCAAGCTCAGCATGAATAAAAGCCTCCACCAGACTGCCAGGCAAACCTAAACTGCTGCTAATTTGGCTTTCATTGAGTCCTTGCAAATGCGCCATTAATCCATAATCGGATAAAAATAGCTTTGGTGATTTTTGCAAACGTTTGCCCAAGTTCGACGCCCAAGCGGGTACTTGGCGTACTAAAAACAAGGTTTCTAACAACGCCATATAGCGCTTTAACGTGGTTTGAGCGATACCTGTGCTGCGTGATAATTCAGCAAAGTTAAGTAGTCCGCCACTGCGAATTGCTAATAAATCAACCAATTTAGGCAGCTCGGTTAAACCCTCAATTTGCGCTAAATCTTTTACGTCTCGCTGCAAAATGGTGGCAAGATAGTTATCAAACCATGCCTCTCGACGGCGCTCGGTGTTGCGTTTGCTTGCCTCTGGATAACCGCCTTTGCACAGGTTTTGAATAAACGTGTCGCGGTTAAAAGCATAAAAAGGCTTAAAGTCAGCAGCAAAAATTTGATCAATCAGGCTGCTATCATGATCATTGATTTCGCTTTGAGCTAAAGGCCAAAGTTCGATAATTTCCATTCTGCCCGCTAAAGAATCGGCAATTTGTGGCAACATCAATACGTTTGCCGAACCTGTCAGTAAAAAACGCCCCGGTTTTCGGTCTTTATCTACTTCGGCTTTGATGGCAAGAAATAGCTCAGGCGCACGTTGTACTTCATCCAAGCAAACAGGCTGCTCAAACGTCGCAATGAAACCGAACGGATCCGCTTTTGCCGCTGCCAATACCGCAGGATCATCCAAAGTTAAATAATGAATATCGGGTATGAAGCTAAGTGCCAACGTACTTTTGCCCGTTTGCCTTGCGCCATTCAGCAATACGACAGGGGAGTCGCTTAGCGCTTCTAATAATCGCTCTTTGATTTTTCTATGATGCATTATTATGTAAATTCAGCCATTGAGTGGATGAAATTACATCATAGTGGTGGATGATTTTCAATGTTTTTATGCGTTGTAAAAACGCTTTGACATGATATATACATTCTCAATTGTGCTATTAAGTTGGAGCATTTATAGCTTACACCGCTTGCATTGTAACTTTTTGCGTTTTATAGTCAGCCAACGTCAATAAAGGATATGACCATGAGCAAGGATAGCCGCACCTCACACGACCAAAATTTTAAAAACCTGATTATTGATTATCCCAAACAAGCGATTGAATTATTTGCGCCCAGTGAAGCGCTGCATATTCAGCAAGCCAACATTACTTTACTACGCCAAGAGCAGTTAAAAGATCGGTTAAGTGATCGCTTTTTTGAGCTGGATATTCCGCTATTGCTGGAATGGCCCAATGGCAAGCGTGAAGCTTTGGTCTTTATTATTGAAGAGCAAACGGCTGTCGCCAGCTTTTCAGTGCATAAACTGGCGATTTATTGCTTAAAAATTGCCGAGCTTTGTAAAACTAATCGAGTTGTGCCTGTTGTGGTTTTTCTTAATGACGGTAACCCTGAGCAACACTTGCAATTAGGCAGCGAGTTGCACACGTTTTTGCACTTCAATTATATTCAGGTGATACTGCCGCAACTACCTGCAAGCCAGTATATGGAAAGCCGCAATATTGTCGCGCGGCTCAATTTGCCTAATATGCGCTATAATAAAGCTGAAAAATTGGCAATGTACGCAAGCGCGATTCGCGGCTTAAAAAGCCTTGAAAGCAATCGCGATAAACAGTTGAAATATTTGGATTTTGTCGATATTTATAGCAAACTTACTGATAATGAGCGTAAGCAGTTTGAACATACTTACCAACAAGAGGAAAAGCTTATGAGCGGATTTAATGCAGTAGTCATGGAACAAGTCAGAAAAGAAGCTGCCATGAAAGGCGTTTTGCAAGGGCTAGGTTTAGGACAGAGAAATACGTTGAAACGTCAGCTCAAACGTCGCTTTGGCGAACTGCCAAGTGCCTATCTACAAAAAATCGACCAAGCAAGTGATACGCTAATTGAGCGCTGGTTAGATAATTTTGTAGATGCCCAGCTTATCGAGCAAGTATTTCTATAGTTGCGTGGAGTTCAATTGCTTCTTGTGGTCTACAAGCTCTTGATGGCTAATTATAAGCAATTGAAATATTTATATTTTTGTCAATGTTTGTAGTAGGCTCGTTGATAATGACTGCCAGCAGTATTATGTAAATTCAGCCGTTAAGCGCAATGAAGAAAATAAAAATGCCATCGAAGCATATAATGAATTTGTGCAGGAGCGTGGCTATTTTGGAGATGAGTATAGGAGTTTTTATGCAGCAAATATTAGCCGATTTTTCTGTTAGTATTTCAGAGTTAAGGAAAAACCCGTCAGCTGTGCTTTCCCAGTCCAGTGGCTCGCCAATTGCTATACTGAACCATAACAAGCCTGCGGCTTACTTGGTTCCGGTCGAAACGTATGAGGCGTTGATGGATATGCTCGAAGATTACGAGCTTGCAAAACTGGTCGAAGAACGCCGTGCTAACAAAGAACAAGCCATCGCAGTGTCGTTAGATGACTTATAAACTACGATTTATTCCCGCAGCCTTGAAAGAGTGGGAAAAGCTTGCGCCGCCTCTTAAAATTCAATTCAAGAAAAAACTTGCAGAGCGACTTGAAAATCCCAGAGTACCAGCGGATAAATTAAGCGGCTACGATTCGGTTTATAAAATTAAACTTTGAACGGCTGGGTATCGGCTAGTTTATGAGATTGTCGATGATGAGTTGCTTGTTTACGTGCTTGCCGTAGGTAAACGCGAAAAGAATAAAGTTTACGACGCTCTTAAAAAGCGAATTTGATTAAAGCCGTCAGCATTCTTTCTATTTACAGCTGTGATAAAAAGAAATTTGTAACCTTAATACGTAGATAAGAAACTGATAACTTTATCTGTTTCAGCAATTATATTGTTAGCACATGCGTCTAGCACAATTATGCCACAGTAACCGATATAATTATTTAGATAATAAGAGGGCATGGTTGCATTATTTAACGCCCACACAACTGAGTAAAATGTTAAGCCGCTATATTCAGAAGGGGGCGGTGCGGTGAGAATATCTAGAAATATTTTGCTGTCTTTTTTATGATTTACCAGTGACATGGTAGAGCTACGTCTGATTGCCTCGCGAACAGCATAAGCAAAATTAACACCAGCTGCATCAGCAGTGTTTGTTTGAATGTAAATAGGAGTTTTTGCTGCATAAACCACCTGTGATGAAAACACCCAAATTATTAATCCGATGATAGTCAACTTTAATTGAGTCACTTTCATTATCCTTTCCAATAATGTACTTGGTCACAAAAAATTCTATTAATATGAGCGCTTTATCGGCTGTCTCGCACAAGACGCACCACTCCTTTATCATAATAAGGACTACCGACAAAATCTACGTAAGGAACATAAGAATGGTTAAAATCTAAGTCGGGATTGTCAAATATTACGAACCAAGTTATAACAGGTGGGGTGTCGCCATGATAAAGTAAGGGGTTAACCAAAGAGGGCGTTGAGGTAAGCATGACGTGCGCATTAGGTATTTTTTGAGGAAACAAGGCGTGGTCATAAGCATAAGCTGTTTGCTGGGGAAATACATTTTCATTGATGGATGGGTCTACACAGCTCCATTCAAATAATGTGAGTGCCTCTGCTATAGAAGGAATTCGCCAGTCAGAGTAACCTAAAAATGATTGCATATTATCAATAAGGGTGAGAGCTGCTGGGGTGTCAAAAAACAAATACTCACCTTGGCATTTATCGGCATGACGTTGATGGGATTTCATGAGAAAACATGTTGTCCACATTAGATTGGTTTCTTTATCGGTCACGGTGCCATTTCTGTGCAGAATATAGCGTGAATCAGGTTTGGTCTTTTCCGCATCTGGTAAGCAAGTTTGGGCATGGATAATATTTGCCAATAAGAACCCATTTATAGCTAAAAATACTACAGTTAAATATTTCATAAGAGCTCTCTTAAATTTTATTTGTCTTTTCTTACTAACATTATGTGGCGGCCGGCATCCTTAGATCCTTTGCCTACTGTTCTTTTGTAAGACTGATTAAATGTTGCGGTCCATGCATAATATTTGTCGCCAGGGTAAGTGGATGCTGAGAAATAGTCGTCGCCGCTAATGTTGGTGAAGAAATCACTGTCAATAGCAAGTTCATCTGTCAGTTTTCCTCTGTGTACAATAGATAGCAGTTCTTCAATAGTTGGTAGACGCCAGTCTGTATAACCGCAGAGTGCTTTTTTATTAACGCGCTCTACGAATGCGCTGCTATTACAATATGTACTTTCATCGCTGTCCTTGTATCCATAACAACTACATTCCACGCGGTTTTCGCTATGAGCACAGCTGTTAGGAGTGCTCTTGGATGAGTTCCCAGCATAACCAGAATTACTATTTGCTTGATACCAGTAGTACCTATCATTGGTGCGATGCAGTCCACTAAAATTTGGTGTTTTTACTTCCCAAATTAACCCCGTAACATTGTCTTGCACGCAAGACCATGATTGAGGGTTCGCATCAACAGGGATCTTGTTGCCATCGGAGTCTAAACGTGTAAAGTCGAACCCAGCATCCCCACTTCCTTTCTTTTTCAATAAGCCTTGTGTTGCCAGTATGTCTCTACCAGATAATCCATCTTGTCCAGCAGGTATTACGCTGCCATCGAAGGTTACTGTCGCAGTGTTTGGTTTCGTGCTATTCCCATTGCAATTATAGAGGTACACCATCTGTTGTTTGCCAACACCAAAGCATTGAGTTGTCCCTGTATCGTTAATAGCGACATTTGGAGTAAAGAGATACGCCTTAATAAGCCAAGCGGTAAGTACGAGTGCTATTAAGCCAATTACAATTTTTAAAAATTTTGTTTTCACTTTTGTCCCGGATGTGTGCAAAAAGGTTAATAACGATGTTTCAAGGTATTTAACATGCCTTGATACTTAGCTTCTTTATAATCTCTTTTGAATTGATCAATTTGATCTGGACGCTCTAAATTCCAGTAGTACGAGATATGTTTTTTAGAGGCATTAAATTCTAAGAGTGAAAGCTCGCTGCTCTCTGTAATTTCTTCTTGAGAGATAGCGCTTTTAAGAATTCGACATTGCCCAGCTATCATCTTAGGGTTGCCTTGTTCGTTATCCAGAAAGGCCTCAATGTAAGCAGAGCTGATAATGTGTCCCTTGCTTATATTCGGAAGTTCGAGACGGTTTTGATAACTGAAATTACCATAAGCAATGGAAGTGGTCAGCATAATGCCATCTTCTAGAACAGAGCGATTAATGGCCTTTATTACTCTTAATAAATGTTCTAGTTGCTCTGATTTTGTACGTGGCTGATTAACGAAAAGAATTGCACAATCAGAGACAAAAAATCCGCTTATATCTAACTGCGTATCGAGCGCTTCATAACCAGCATTGTAAAAAACGTTTAAAGCATTTGCGGCGGTATTTTCCTTTACCTTGTCCTTAAATCCAGAAATATCCATAAATGCAACAAATGTGTCGTCTGAAAAATTAGCTATCGCCATTAAATTAAGTCGCCTAAAAATTGTTACTTATAAGTGAAGTTGTATTTATAACATCTTAGTTAGTCGATGTCACTATTTAGTAACACTCAAGTTCAATACTTACCTTACTGTGCGCAAATGTTGAACACGAAGCAGTATGCAAAGAATATTGGGCTTGCGATAAAGTCATCACGCGAACAACTTGGTATTACCCAAGCGGAGTTGGCTGAATTGATTGGTACTAACCGTTCTTATTTAAGTGGTGTGGAAACTGGGAGCCGCTCGCCTGGACTGGTGACAATGGTGTTGATCGCGACTGCTTTAAAACTCTCCTTTTCTGAATTAATCCGCCGCGCAGAAAATATTGCAGTATCGTCCGTTACCGATCAAAACTAATCAAAAAAAGTAGCTAGGCTCGTTGGTAATTTCCCTAAGTTTTGAGCATATCCGGCCTAAAAATTTCTTGGGCTTTCTCAACTTTATTCACGACTCCACCAAAAACCCACCCGATTGCCGTTGCCATAATTGCGCATATAAGCCATTCAGCGTCAGTAGTTCCTGATGCGTGCCTTGCTCAACAATTTTGCCTTTATCCATCACGATTAACCGATCCATCGCGGCAATGGTGGATAAGCGATGCGCAATCGCTAATACCGTTTTACCCTGCATAATGCTTTGCAAATCATGCTGAATGGTGGCTTCCACTTCGGAATCAAGCGCGGAGGTGGCTTCGTCTAAAATTAAAATCGGCGCGTCTTTTAATAACACACGCGCTAAAGCAATGCGCTGGCGTTGTCCGCCAGAAAGCGTAACACCGCGTTCGCCCACATGCGCATCGTAACCGCGTCGCCCCTCGGCATCTTCCAGTTGCAAAATAAACTCATGCGCTTGCGCCTGTTTTGC
>CAZMQC010000052.1:6916-9707 GCA_964568295.1 uncultured Spongiibacteraceae bacterium
GCTAATATTCAGCCACGTTACCAAACGCATTTGCGGATAAACCGTATCCAAAAACGTCTGCATCCCCTCTTTGGCATACGCCGATTCACGCTGACTATGGGAAAACAATTTAATCGTAGTGATATTGGTATAACTATCGACAATACGCCCGGTCATGGTGGAGCGCGCATCGGCTTGAATGGTCGAGATTTGTTGTAAACGTGGAATAAATACTCGCAAAATCGCCAAATAACCGAACAGCCACATTAATAAAGGCAGGCTTAGCAATAAATCCGCACTAGCAATCAAAATCAAGGTGGTGATTAAGTAAACGCAAACAAATAACACCACGTCTAACAGCTTCATCACCGATTCGCGCACCGCCAACGCAGTTTGCATCACCTTGGTAGCAATCCTGCCACTAAATTCGTGTTGAAAAAAACGATAACTCTGGCTCAGCAAATAACGATGCGCCAACCAACGCACCGACATCGGAAAATTGCCCATCAAGGTTTGATGAATCACGGTAGAGTGTAAAAACACAATCACCGGAATAAACAGCAAAACAAACACCGCCATCGCCGCCAACATCGGCCATTCTTGCTGTAAAAAGGTATTCGGATCGTGGCTGCTTAACCAATCAACAATTTTGCCTAACACGCCATACAGTAACGCTTCGCTAGTCGCCAAAATTGCGGTAAGCACGCCCATCAACAGCAAATACTTTTCAATGCCGCGAATATAGTGACGACAGAAAGCCCAAATGCTTTGCGGCGGCTGGCTAGGGTGCTCAGGTGGGAAAGGATTAGAAAGTTTTTCAAAAAAGCTGAACATAGTGATAAATACGATTGAGCTAGAGCAGGGGAAAGCTGGATTTGACACCCTGTTTTGCAAGGATGCAAAACAGGAGCCTACAAGGAAGTATTCACGGCGTGTGTCAAATCCAGTTTTCTTCTGCTCTTAAGCAACTGAAAAATATTCACACGCTCTTTGATAAGTTAGTACAAATCCTCACGTCGATCACGGAAAAAGCCCCAAACACTGCGATAGGTTTTCAGCGCTTCAAAATCAAAACTCTGCACTAAGATACCTTCTTCTTGCTCGCCAAACGCTTGCACCAAATCGCCCGTTTGATCGGCAATAAACGAATGTCCATACCAATACTGATTTTCGCCATTGGCATTTTCCGTACCAATACGGTTGGCGGCCACCACCGGCATCGCATTCGACACCGCATGACCTTGCATCGCCCGCTGCCACATACGCGATGTATTCAAATCGTTATCATACGGCTCGCTACCAATCGCGGTGGGATAAAACAAAATATCCGCGCCTTGTAACGCCATCGCACGCGCGCACTCAGGAAACCACTGATCCCAACAAATACCCACGCCAATATTGCCAAAGCGCGTTTTCCACGTTTTAAAGCCAGTGTCGCCAGGGCGAAAATAATATTTCTCTTGATAGCCAGGGCCGTCGGGAATATGGCTTTTGCGATAAACGCCCATAATTTCGCCGCTATCATCCACCATCGCAAGGCTGTTAAAAGTATGCGGACCATCGCGTTCAAACACCGATAACGGCAAAACCACGCCTAGTTTTTTAGCCACGGGCAAAAGCTGAGTAACCGCTGGGTGCTTGGCGATTTCATACGCTTCGGCAAACCATTCTTCGCGTTGATGGGTGCAAAAATACAAATTCTGAAACAACTCAGGCGCTAAAATCACCTGCGCGCCTTGCTTAGCCGCTTGCTCAATATAGTGAATAATCTTGTCAATATTGGCCTGCATATCGCGGCTAAAACTGGTTTGAATCGCCGCAACCGTGGTTAGATTAGCCATGTGCTACCTCCTGTTGAGTAATGCAATGGAACGAACCGCCGCCCGTTAAAATAGCATTAGACGGGCTGCCAATCACTTGATGCTCAGGAAACAATTCCGCAATCGCCGCCACCGCTTCATTGGCGCTCGCCGTGCCATAAATAGGCACAACAATCACCTTGTTGCTAATAATAAAATTCATGTGCGAGGCGGGCATCATATCGCCGTTATCATCATGCACTAAACCCGGCGATGGAATTTGCACCACTTCTACGCCTTGCGCACGCAAGTCAGCAGCAGTTTTTTCATATAGTTCAGCATTTGGGTCATCATCGCCAAAGGCTTTTTGGCATAACACGGTATTTTCACCAACAAAGCGCGCCAAATTATCAATATGGCCGTCGGTATGGTCTTTGGCTAAACCATCGTCTAACCAAATCACCTTATGGCAGTTAAACGCCTGCTTAAAAGCCGTTTCCGTATCCGCCTCGTTCCAGCGATTGCGGTTAGGATTGAGCACGCATTGGCGGGTAGTCATAATCACGCCTTTGCCGTTATGTTCAAGCGCGCCGCCTTCCAAAATAAAATCATGGCGCACAATCGGCGCACCGGCAAAATCCGCCATGGTATCGCCAATTTCATCGTCAAACGGATAAATATATTTTTCACCCCAGCCGTTGGTTTGAAAACGCAGCGCTTTGCCATCGGCGGTAAAAATCGGCCCTGTATCGCGCAGCCAAATATCGCCAAATTGCGCAGGAACAATGGTTACATTACCCGCCAACAGCGATTGCGCAGATAAAATCGCCTCATCACCAAACGCAACTACATAAAATTCTTGATGCGCAGCAATGGCGTTAACCATATTGGCCACTTCTTCGCGCGCACGCTCTAACAAATCGCCCGGCCATAATTCAGGGTGCGAAGGCCATGCAGTCCAAAGGCGTTTCTGTTTTGCCCATTCGGCAGGAATAAATGCTGACGCGCTCATA
>CAZMQC010000053.1:0-9390 GCA_964568295.1 uncultured Spongiibacteraceae bacterium
TTCAACTTATAACTTTGTTGATGCGATAGACGACGGGGCAACCTTGCCTTTGTATTACGAAAACCGTGTGCCCGAAGTGAACCTTAACCGTGATGATCTTGGTCAAGAAATTGAGGCTATTATCCAAGCAGCCGATTTAAGTGATGAATCAGAAGCAAAAATAGAAAAAGAGTTCGCTAATGCCTATCACATTATTACCCGTGATGATCGCTTAGATACGATTGCCAAAGATATTGTTGAGCATTTTATTGGGCGTGAGCCTTTTAGCTCAGGCGTGCACGGTAAGGCGATGGTGGTATCGATTGATAAAGCCACCGCTTTGCGTATGCACGATAAAGTTCAGCTGGCTTGGAAAGATAAAATTGCCGAGTTGAAGCAGCAGATTAAGCACGCCGCGGCATGGGAAAAAGAAACGCTGTTAGACACGATTGCTTATATGGAAAGCACCGATATGGCGGTGGTGGTGTCTGGCGGCAAAACCGATGAGAAGCTTGCCAAGCAAGGTTTAGATTTTGTCCCGCATTATCAGCGCATGGCTAACGAAGATTTGGATGTTAAGTTTAAAGACATTCAAGACCCTTTACGTATCGTGTTTGTTTGCGCGATGTGGTTAACAGGTTTTGATGCGCCCTGTGTTTCTACTCTTTATCTTGATAAACCGTTAAAAAAGCACACCTTGATGCAAACTATCGCCAGAGCAAACCGCGTTTATCCTGGCAAAGCTGCTGGGCAGGTAGTGGATTACATAAATATTTTTGGTGCATTGCAAGAAGCTTTAGGTGTTTATGGCGGCAGTGTGCAAGAGGATGGCGCGCAGTATGATAACGGCTTAAGCCAAGAGGGAGTTGCCGAAAACAAAGCGGTTTTATTGGATGCCGCACGTGCGGCGATTGCTGATACCAAAGCTTTTTTAATTAGCCATAAAATTGATAGCCAAACTATTTTATCGGCTAGTGCTTCTAATCTTGAAAAACAAACGCTGATTCAAGAAGCCGTTGATACTTTGATGGAACCAAACAAGTTAGAAGTGTTTGCTGGGCATGTTCGCCGTGTAAACCGCATTTTTAAAGCCTTGCTACCTGATAAACATGCAGTTGAAATGCTGGAAGATAGAGCTTTATTTAGCTTTTTACTCAAAGCGATTATCGAAGGTATGGGCGATGGCGTTGATGATGACGATGTTCTGCATGTTATCCGTACTCAGGTGGATGCTTTACTAGATGAAGCCATTACAACTGTCGAAATTAAATCCAACCTGCCAAGGCCAGTAAATATTGCCGATATTGATTTTGATGCGATTGCCGCCATGCTGGAGCGCACCAAGCAAGCGAGCCGCGCTGATGCCGAACGTTTAAAGCGTTTAATCCAATTGCGAATCACGCCATTGGTGAATAACAACCCGACGCGAATCGATTTTCAAGAACGCTTTAACGACTTGGTGCAAAAATACAACCTAGGCGCATCCTCGGTTGAAGAGTTTTTTGAAAAGCTCAAAGAATTTATTACTGAACTAGATGCGGAAGAGCAAAGGGCAGCGCGTGAAGGTTTGAAAGAACCTGAATTAGCTTTGTTTGATTTGCTGGCGCAAGATTTGGTGCTTTCAGAAAGCGAGCGCAACAAGGTTAAAGGCTTATCTAAACAGCTACTTGAAAAGCTGACCGAGGTTTTGGTGATTGATTGGCGAAAACGCCAACGCAGCAAAGCCCGCGTACAGAAAGTTATTGATGATATTTTGCAAGATTTACCCGCAACCTATAGCGATGAACTATGGGAGCGTGCTTGTGATAGCGTTTTTCTTCATGTTTATGACAAATACCCCGGCGCGCAATCTTATGCCGTTCATTAAAACTCACAACTAAACACCCACCACTCACCATTCATTCTCTAGGTTAATGCTTAGCTTTTTGTTATACTCACGCCTCTTAATTTACGGGGCTAAATGAGTGAATGAAATGGTCACAAGCCGTTTCTAGCCCTTGCCATTGGTAACGACATAGGAAACCCCATGAGCACAAATAAACCAACCATTATCTACACCGAAACCGACGAAGCACCCGCTTTAGCCACCTATTCTTTATTGCCGATTATTCAAGCCTACGCCAATGTTGCGGGCGTGAACGTGGAAACACGTGATATTTCTTTATCAGGTCGTATTTTGGCGAATTTTTCTGAGTTTTTAACGGCTGAACAACGCGTAGGCGATGCCTTGGCAGAACTGGGCGAATTAGCGACCAAACCGGAAGCCAACATTATTAAATTGCCAAACATCAGTGCGTCAGTGCCGCAATTAAAAGCAGCGATTAAAGAGTTGCAAGAGAAAGGCTATGCGTTGCCGAATTACCCAGAAGAGCCAGCTAACGACGAAGAGAAAGCCATTCAAACGCGTTACGACAAAGTAAAAGGTTCAGCGGTAAACCCTGTGTTGCGCGAAGGTAACTCTGACCGCCGTGCGCCTGCGTCGGTTAAGCAATATGCACGTAATAATCCGCACTCAATGGGTGCTTGGAGCAAAGATTCCAAATCGCACGTTGCGTCTATGCAAGATGGCGATTTCTACGGTAGCGAAAAATCCGTAACGATTGAGAAAGCGGGCAGCGTACGTATTGAGTTGCAAACTGCAAACGGCGTAAACGTATTAAAAGAAAAAACAGCTGTATTAGCGGGTGAAATTATTGATGGTTCGTATTTAAGCAAAAATGCGTTCCGCAGCTTTATCGCTGAGCAAATCGACGATGCAAAAAAACAAGGCGTGTTGTTCTCGCTACACATGAAAGCCACCATGATGAAAGTGTCTGACCCTGTGATTTTTGGTCATGCAGTTTCTGTGTTTTATAAAGACGTTTTCGATAAATATGCGGACAAATTAGCCGCATTAGGCGTTGACGTTAATAACGGTATTGGCGATTTATACAATAAAATTGCTAGTTTGCCTGCGGATGAAAAAGCCGCTATCGAAGCCGATATTCAAGCGCTTTATGCAAGCCGCCCAAGCCTAGCGATGGTGGATTCTGATAAAGGCATTACCAACTTACACGTACCAAGCGACGTGATCATTGATGCGTCAATGCCTGCTATGATCCGTACTTCGGGGCAAATGTGGAATAGCGAAGGTAAGCAGCAAGATACCAAAGCGGTCATTCCTGATCGCTGCTATGCTGGCGTTTACCAAGAAACCATTGATTTCTGTAAAGCAAACGGCGCATTCGACCCACGCACTATGGGCAGCGTACCAAACGTGGGCTTGATGGCGCAGAAAGCCGAAGAATACGGCTCACACGATAAAACCTTTATCATTCCTGAAAACGGCACTGTGCGCGTGGTTGATACCGACGGCAACGTGTTGATTACGCATGACGTTGAAGCGGGCGATATTTGGCGTATGTGCCAAGTTAAAGACGCGCCTATTCAAGACTGGGTGAAATTGGCGGTTAACCGCGCGCGTTTAAGTAATACACCAGCAGTATTTTGGTTAGATAGCAATCGTGCGCACGATGCCAACTTAATTAAAAAAGTCGAGCAGTATTTGCCGCAGCACGACACCAGCGGTTTAGAAATCAAGATTTTATCGCCAGTTGAAGCAACACGTTATTCGTTAGAGCGCATGAAAGCGGGCAAAGATACCATTTCGGTAACGGGCAACGTATTACGCGACTACTTGACCGACTTGTTCCCTATTTTAGAATTGGGTACGAGCGCAAAAATGCTATCAATCGTGCCTTTGATGAACGGCGGCGGTTTATTTGAAACAGGCGCAGGCGGTTCAGCACCCAAACACGTTCAGCAGTTTGTTAAAGAAAATTACTTGCGTTGGGACTCTTTAGGTGAGTTTTTAGCGCTAGCAGCGTCTTTAGAGCACTTGAACCAAGTAACTGGCAATGCCCAAGCGAAAGTCTTGGCGGATGCGTTAGATAAAGCCACTGCGAAATTCTTGGAAAACGATAAATCACCGGCGCGTAAAGTAGGGCAGCTTGATAACCGTGGCAGCCATTTCTACTTGGCGATGTACTGGGCGCAAGAGTTGGCTGCGCAAAACGATGATGCGGCATTAAAAGCGCGTTTTGCACCGTTGGCTGAAACACTAACAGCGAACGAAGCGAAAATTGTTGCAGAGTTGAACGGTGCGCAAGGCGTGGCAGTCGATATTAAAGGCTATTACCGTCCTGATACAGCGTTAACCAGCAAGGCGATGCGTCCTAGCGCAACCTTGAATAACGCGATTGCAGCGCTTTAATTGCACTGCGAACAAAGAGCGCCTTTCGGGGCGCTTTTTTATTGGGTGCTCAATCAGCTTTGTTCAACCGGTTGAATAGCCGTGGCGTGTAAACCTTTGCCGCTTTGTTCCGCTTCAAACAAAACTTCCTGCCCTGTGCGCAAGGTGCGATAGCCGCCCATATCAATAGACGAATAATGCACAAACACATCTTGCGAATCTTTTTCGGACAAGATGAAGCCATAACCTTTGGCATTGTTAAACCACTTAACAGTACCTTTTTCCATAATCTTTCCCTCATGCAGATTGTTATTATTAGCATTTTGTAATCTTGTTGCTAGTTTTTACAAAATAGATCGAATTGTCAAGTATCTGGCTTGAAAAAGTTTGCTTTACACCCCATTGTATTTGTAGCAATGTTAGGTTTTTAGAAATGTATTAGAGATGTAAGCAATGGCTAGACCTGCTGATTTTCAGCTTAATCTGGATCGAGACGAAATGGACGGCGATTTGGCGGTAGAAAGCGCAAAGCCTGCATTACGGCAACCGTCCTTGTATCAAGTGATTTTACTCAACGATGACTATACGCCGATGGAGTTTGTGGTTGAGGTGTTAGAGTTTTTCTTTTATATGAACCGTGAAAAAGCCACCCAAATCATGCTAACTGTGCATACTGAGGGTGAGGCGGTTTGTGGTGTGTATTCGCGTGATGTGGCTGAAACCAAGATGACGCAAGTCAACGATTTTGCAAGGGAACACCAACATCCGTTAATGTGTCAAATACGTAGTGTCGATTAAATAAGAAGAGGGCGCGTTATGTTAAGTAAACCATTAGAGATTACCCTTAACCAAGCGTTCAAAGAGGCACGCTTAAAACGTCATGAATTTATTACCGTTGAGCACATGCTGCTAGCGCTGCTGGATAACCAAGCCAGCATTGAAGTGCTACAGCATTGCGGCGCTAATTTTGCTTTACTAAAGCAAGAGTTAGAGCAATTTTTAGAACAAACCAGCCCTGTTTACCCTGAAGGTGCGGGCGAACGTGAAACAGTGCCTACGCTGGGTTTTCAGCGTGTTTTGCAACGCGCCGTGTTTCATGTGCAATCCTCGGGTAAAACCGAGGTAACGGGCGCGAACGTCTTGGTAGCTTTATATAGTGAACAAGAAAGCCATGCGGTGTATTTATTAAAGCAGCAGGGCGTTAATCGGTTAGATATTGTTAATTACCTGTCGCATGGTGTTTCTAAAAAAGAAAATGGCGAGACGTTTGACGCGCCTAATGAGCAAGCTGTGAGTGAGGAGAAAAAAAGTAGCCTTGAAATGTTTGCTGTTAATCTCAACATGCAAGCGCAGGAAGGCAAAATTGATCCTTTAATTGGTCGTGAAAGCGAAGTTGAACGCGTTGCGCAAATTTTAGCGCGTCGCCGCAAAAATAATCCCTTGCTAGTAGGGGAGTCGGGTGTTGGTAAAACCGCTATCGCCGAAGGTTTGGCGAAACAAATTGTTGAGGGGCATGTTCCCGATGTTTTAAAAGATAGCGTGGTTTATTCTTTGGATTTAGGCGCGTTATTGGCGGGTACTAAATACCGTGGTGATTTTGAGAAGCGCTTGAAATCGTTATTGTCGAATTTGAAAAAACAACTGGGCGCGATTTTATTTATTGATGAAATCCACACCATTATTGGTGCGGGGGCAACATCAGGTGGTGCGATGGATGCCTCTAATTTGCTTAAGCCGTTATTGAGTAGCGGCGAGCTGCGTTGTATTGGCTCGACGACTTATGAAGAATATCGCGGTATTTTTGATAAAGATAAGGCCTTGTCGCGCCGCTTCCAAAAAGTCGATGTGGTGGAGCCAAGCGTTGATGATACCTTTAGAATTTTGCAGGGTTTAAGAAGCTATTTTGAGGCGCATCATGACCTCAAATATACCGATGCGGCTTTAAAAGCGGCGGCAGAATTATCGGCAAAGTATATCAACGACCGCTTTTTACCCGATAAAGCCATTGATGTTATTGACGAGGCGGGCGCTTATCAGCAATTAAAATCGAAAGAATTGCGCAAAGACGTTTTAGATGTGGCGGATATTGAAGCGATTGTTGCCAAGATTGCGCGTATTCCAGAGAAAAATGTTTCTAGCGATGATAAGCAAGCGCTAAAAAACCTTGCAGGCAATTTAAAGCAAGTGGTGTTTGGACAGGATAAAGCGATTGAAACGCTGGTAACCGCGATTAAGCTGTCGCGTGCGGGCTTAACCACCGAAACCAAACCGATTGGCTCGTTTATGTTTGCAGGGCCTACAGGCGTGGGCAAAACTGAAATCAGCAAGCAGCTTGCTAAAATTTTGGGCTTGGAGCTGATTCGTTTTGATATGTCGGAATACATGGAGCGCCATACGGTTTCGCGCTTAATTGGTGCGCCACCAGGCTATGTTGGTTTTGATCAAGGCGGCTTGCTAACGGAGGCGGTGAGCAAACATCCGCATAGCGTCGTGTTGCTCGACGAAATCGAAAAAGCTCATCCTGATGTTTTTAACCTGTTATTGCAGGTTATGGATCATGGTTCGTTAACCGATAATAACGGGCGAAAAGCAGATTTTCGGCATGTGATTTTGATTATGACAACCAATGCGGGCGCAGAAGTGATGAGCAAGCGCTCAATCGGCTTTAGTTTGCAAGATAACTCAACCGATGGTATGGAAGTGATTAACCGCATGTTTACCCCCGAATTCCGTAATCGCTTAGATGCAATTGTGCAGTTCGAGCCATTAAGCGAAAACGTCATTCATACTGTGGTTGATAAGTTTTTATTCGAGTTACAAGGACAACTGGATAAAAAAGGTATTACCTTGCATGTTAGCGATGCGGTACGCGATTACTTAGTCGAGCATGGCTATGATAAGGCGATGGGGGCAAGACCCATGGCGCGTATTATTCAAGAACACATCAAAAAACCGTTGGCGGAATTCGTTTTATTTGGCGATATTTCCGAACAGGGCGGTGTGGTTGATATTGAGCTTGAAAATGGTGAGGTGGTGATTCGAGAAGCGGCAGAGGAGTTGGCGTAGCCGCTCCTTTGCTCTGTTAACGTGCGCGGTAGGTGATGCGACCTTTGGTTAAGTCGTAAGGCGTTAATTCAACGCGCACTTTATCGCCCGTTAAGATACGGATATAGTTTTTACGCATTTTGCCTGAAATGTGGGCGGTAATAACGTGACCATTTTCCAATTTTACTCGGAACGTGGTATTCGGTAAGGTATCAACAACCTCGCCTTCCATTTCAAATTGATCTTCTT
Organism: uncultured Spongiibacteraceae bacterium; assembly: GCA_964568295.1. GTDB lineage: Bacteria > Pseudomonadota > Gammaproteobacteria > Pseudomonadales > DT-91 > DATCSZ01. The sequence continues at coordinate 7,505 of CAZMQC010000053.1, forward strand.
TTGCCATGAATGCTGGTTTCTCCACAGGAGTTTGTTAGCTAGAAAAATAAACGCGAATTTTGCCTTAAATGGTGGCTAATAGTAAAGGTTTATCTTATTAATTCGCGGTAGAGTTGACGTTTCGATGCGTTTAATGCTTATAACAGTGTTAACCAGCGTTGGTTAATCAAAATCTCGGCAGGTCGAAAGCGTGTTTTGTAGCTCATTTTAGCACATTGCTTAATCCAATAACCTAAATACACATAGTCTAAGCCTAATTGCTGTGCTTGCTGAATTTGCCAAAGCACGGCAAGAATACCTAAGCCGCGTTTTTCCTCTAGCGGGTCGTAAAAGGTATAAACCGCCGATAGCCCATTTTCTAGCTGGTCGATAACGGCCACCGCTTTAATTTGCTCTTGCTGATTTTTGAATACCGCATAACGGGTGTTGCCATAGGCATTGTTCAAAAAGTCGCTATATTGCTGGTAGTTGGGCGGATACATATCACCGTCAGCATGGCGCTGGTTAATATAATCTGCGTACAGTTGGTAGTAGTGGTCAGCTTGAATATCGGGCACGATTTCAACACTTAAATCACTGTTGCGTTTAAATACGCGTTTGTCACTGCGGCTAAAAACATGTTTATTGACGGGCACGCGTAGCGAAATACAGGCGCTACAGCGAAAACAATCGGGCTTGTACATATAATTACCGCTGCGGCGATAGCCACGTTCCGACAGGTAGGTATAAGTAGCATTGTCGATTGCGGCATCGGGATCAATAAACGCGGTGGTGGATTCCTGCCCTGGCAAATAACTACAGGCATGAGGCGCGGTATAAAATATGCGTAGTTTTTTGCTGATATTACTGTCTTGGCTCATTGAGCTGCTCCCACGGTGAACTCAGCGGTGGCAATCGTGTTGCCTGCGCAAGTATCTTTAAAAACTGCTCTCTATCAATCTCGATTGCACCTAATGAATGCAAATGTTTGGAAGCGACTTGGCAGTCAATGATTTGGAAGCCACTTTGCTGTAAGCTTTGCACTAAATGCACAAAAGCAACTTTAGAGGCATTGCTGACCAAGCTAAACATCGACTCGCCAAAAAATACTTGCCCAATCGCAACGCCATATAAACCGCCGACCAGTTTGTCATTTTGCCATGCTTCAACTGAATGAGCGGATCCTTGTTGATGCAAACGTGTGTAAGCCTGAACCATATCGCTACTAATCCAGGTATTATCGGTGTATTCACGCGGCGCAGCACAGTGTTGCATCACTTGGGTGAAAGCTTGATCGCAAGTGATTACAAAGGGATTGTTGCGCAAGGTTTTAGCCAGACTGCGTGAGATGTGCAATTGCTCAGGAAATAGCACCGTTCTTGGATTGGGCGTCCACCATAAAATTGGGTCGGGCGGCTCATACCAAGGAAATATGCCTTGTTGATAGGCGTTGAGCAAGGTGGCAACGCTCAAATCGCCGCCCGCTGCCAATAATCCATTCGGTTCATCAAGCGCGGTGTTGGCAGGCGGGAATCTAACGGGAGTATCTAGCCAAGGAATCATGGCGACTCAGCAATAATGATCGCTCGTTTGGGCGCTGGGTGACCTTCAACGGTTAGGTTAGGATTGCCTTTGTCTAAGAAATCCGCCAGCGATAAATATTCCATCCATGGGGTAGTGCGTTGTTCTTCAATAGATGTTTGATTGATGTCCACTGTTCTGACGTTTTTAAAACCAAGACGGCGCAGCCAGCTTTCTAACATTAGTGCAGAAGGTAAAAACCAAACGTTCGGCATTGACGCATAACGACCTTCGGGCACAAGAACGGTATTGCTATCACCATCGACCACCAACGTTTCTAAAATTAATTCGCCGCCCGTGCGTAAAGAGCGCTTTAATTCTTCTAA
>CAZMQC010000054.1:0-6488 GCA_964568295.1 uncultured Spongiibacteraceae bacterium
GTGTAATCCACCGAAGCGCAACCTGTGCAACCGCCACCAAAGTTCAATAAGGCAATATTGTCTTCAGTGACACCAATTAACGATACTTCGCCACTGTGCGCTGCCAACTTGGGATTAATGTCGTAGTAAATCACGTAATTGATTTTGTCTTCTAACGGGCTATCGTCTTTAACTTGCGGCATTTTGGCGTTAGGCGCTTTAATAGTGAGCTGCCCGCCCATGCGCTCTTTAGCAAAATCTATATAAGCATCTTGCAAAAACGGTAGGCTTGCCCCATCAAACCAGACTTTTAACGTACCAAAAGTTTGTTCTTCATCATCGGCTTGGATATTCTCAGCGCGACAATAGGAAATACAGGTTTCCGCTTTACTGGTACCCGGCGAATTAATATAGACACGAATACCTAAAACATCGTCTTGTTGTTTATTTAGCAGCTCTAATAAATACGTTTGCGCAGACTCAGTAATCGTAACCATAAAATCATTCCAGACATCGAATAAAACAGGCTTATCTTACTCTTTTTGCCAACAAACCGTAACTGATTTACAAAAGCTATTTTATTAGCGTGCTTTTCTACGCTACTATTGCCAAGTTTTATTGACTAACACCCCTATTATGTCGAAATTTTCTGTTATTGCGTTGTTCCTGCTTAGCTACTTGCTAATGGTAAATAACGCGTTTGCCGCGCACTCAACCGCTAGCATGACTTTTTACACGCTAAGCGATACAGAAAGTTTTGTGGGGCAAGTCAACGATTTGCCGCAAGCGCAATGGACCTTACAAGACGCATCATCCTTCTTATTAAGCCCAAACGAAGTCGATAATTGGCTGCGTATTAATATTAAAAACACGTTGGATTATCAACAAGTCTATTTTTTACAGTTATCAAACAACGAACTGCCCTCAGCCCAAGCCTATATTGAACAAGCTGATGGTTATACGCCCTTGTACGACAAGCTTGGTTTAGAGCATCAATTTAATCGTCGTCCGATACTTTATCGCCACGTTACTTACCCACTGATTATTGATGCCAATAGTGAAATCAATCTAGTATTTCAACTCAAACATTTATTTCCGCTAAAAATATACCCTGCGATTTATCTGGAGTCGGAATTCCAACAACATACCACTAAAGAAACTTTATTCTTTGGCATGTTGTACGGCATTCTCAGCATGATCATCATTTATAGCCTGTTCATCTACTTCACCTTACGCGAACGCGGTTATCTGTTGTTTTTACTATTCGGCATTTTTACTGGTATCTTTTTGTCGATGCAGGAAGGTCATTTTTATCAGTTTATTGAACCCAATAAAGTCTGGGCTAAAGAAGGCTTCTACGGCTTAATTACCGCGTTGATGTGTTTGAGCTTTACCCTATTTACCCTCACTTTTTTAGACTTGCAGCGCCGCTCAAAACTGGCAGTGCGCATTATGATGACGGTGGGCATTGTTATATCGCTATTCTTACTGTTACTTGGTTTAAACCAACAGCCCATTATCCTATCGCATTTTACTTTTATACTAATTGCGGTGATTTACGCGACAGCAATCACTATTGCCTCCATTATTTGGAAAGTGCAACGTTCTAGCTCTGCGGGCTTTTTTGCCCTGGCTATTTCGCTTTGTAATATCGGCTTTTTGCTTGACTTGCTGGTACAGCTCGGCATTCTGCCTTGGTCGATTTTTGATTATGGCTTTGCATCGCTCGGCTCAACCGCGATGACCGTGGTTTTTGCTTTCGCTCTGGCGTACAAAATGCGGGTATTGCAACAACGCGAAGTTGCCGCAAGTAAAGAACTTCTAGCGCTAAATGAAGAAAAAAACAAAAATTATTTGCTGCATTATCAAGAGGCACTGCGTAAAGCTGAATTAGAGAAAAGTGCCAACGAAGCTTATATTCAAAATCGCACTAAAAGCGAATTTATCGCAACCATGAGCTCCGACATTCGCACACCTATGAATAGCATTTTGGGTTTAAGCGAATTATTAAAAGATACCGAACTAGACAAAAAACAGGCTTATCTGATTGATTCGATCAACCATTCTGCCAAATATCTTTTGAATATTATCAACGACTTAATTGATTACTCACAAATTCAAACGGGGCAAGTCACCATGGATATGCGGGTATTCAACTTAGAAAAACTGATTGATGAATGTATCAGTATTTTTTCCATGCAATCGACTGAAGCTAAAGTGTTTTTCACTGGGCTCGTGGTACCGGGTACGCCGTTGCAATATCGCACCGACCCAGAAAAGCTACGGCAAATTATCTTAAATATGCTCAGCAATGCTTTTCATTTTGAGCAGTTAAAAGGCGTATCTTTGCGCGCAGAATCGACTGGTAAAAATACGGTCAACAATAACGAACTGCGCTTTTCGGTAATTTGCCATGGCGTGGTATTAAACGAGCAAGATATTCATTCCTTACTTTCACCTTACGATAGTCAGCAAGAAAAAACCTGCGGGCATGATTTAGGCTTAACCCTTGGACTTGAACTTGCCGAACTGATGCAAGGCAAATTAGGTATTGATGTTGACGAAGAAGAACAGCTGAGCACCATTTGGTTTACTGCACGTTTATTCATTCCTAATAAAGACGAAGCCTTAACCCTGCCCGACTACAGCCGCTTATTGAATGGTCGTCGCCTATTAATTTGCGACTCGCGTCCTCACTTTACCCAAGCGGTTAGCTTACTTACCCAGTCTTGGGGCATGGAAGTAACCATTGTGCGCGAAGGGCAAGAGGCAATTAACACCCTGTTACAAGAAGAACAAAACTATCGCATTTTGATGATTTCTGATGAGCTTTTCTCACCCGACATTCATTTTGCGGTGCGTAAAAATAACGTACACAAAAACATTTCCACCTCGATTATCTTAACCACCCGTACGCGCTTTGCTTACAGTAAAGAAGAAGGTCAGCGCATGGGCATTCAATTTGTTTTGGAAAAGCCTTGGACCACCCAGCAATTATTTAAGTCGCTGCAAACCAGCATTGGCTTGGAGGAAAGCAAAATCGAGGACGCGAATAGCAAACAAGCGCTGAAAGTATTAATTGCAGAAGATAATAATATCAACTTGATGGTGCTAGATGGTCTATTGAAAAAGCGGCAACTGGCTATTACCACCGCTAAAGACGGCAAAGAAGCACTAGAACGTTACCACGAAGAAGAAGGTCACTTTGACATTATCTTTATGGATTGTGAAATGCCTAATCTTGATGGTTACCAAGCCACCATGGCAATTCGTGAAGCAGAGAAGCAAAACCACTTGGAATCCGTTATCATAGGGCTTAGTGCATACACCGATAGTGAATATCGTGAAAAAGCCATACAAGCAGGCATGGACGATTTTATTGCCAAGCCAATTAGCTTAGAGCAAATTGATACACTACTCGAAAATTATCGTGCTGGATTTTTCCATCATAAAACTGAGGTTATCATCGAAGATGATGAACCTAAAAACACAAAGCCATTATGAGTTGTAACATTTCATTTGATGTCATTATTGTCGGCGGCGGCATTGCAGGGCTTTGGACCTTAGCCAGCTTACGCCAACGCGGTTATAACGCTATTTTATTAGAACAAGATAAACTCGGCGGCGGGCAAAGTATGGCCTCGCAAGGGATTATTCATGGCGGTTCTAAATATGCTTTGGCAGGCATTATTTCCCAAGCTACCAATAATATCAGCCAAATGCCCCATGTTTGGCAGCAAGCATTGAGTGGGCAAGGCGACATTGATTTACGTGATGTCGAAGTCTTGTCAGACGCGCAATATCTGGTTCCTGCCAGTGGTATTGATAGTAAATTACTGTCTTTTCTTGGCTCCAAAAGCATGGCATCTTTTACCGAGACGATCAAAGCGAAAAACTTGCCTGAGCCTTATAAGCAAGCAGGAGTTCAACGTAATAGCTTTCGTTTGAATGAGATGGTGTTAGATACGCAATCCATCTTTGCTAGCTTTGCCAAGCGATTTGCCGACTATCTGTACCAAGCAAACGTCACGCATTCCATGATAAAAACGGATGAGACGGGCGTAACCATCACCCTGCCTAATTGCCAGCTCTCAGCCAAATACGTAGTCCTTGCAGCGGGTAACGGCAATGCCGATATTTCTGCTGCCGCGATGCAGCAACGCCCCTTGCAAATGGTGATGTTGCAAGATACACAACTCCCCGCTATTTACGCGCACTTTATTGGACGCTCAAACAAGCCGTTATTAACCATTACCTCGCACGTCAATGAACACGGCACGGTGTGGTATATGGGCGGCAATCTTGCTGAAGATGGCGTGAATTTAAGCCCAGAACAACAAATTCAAACCACACAACAATTGCTTAAAAAACTATTACCAGATTTAGTATTAAGCCAACAGGCTCAGTTTTCTACCTTGTTCATTAATCGTGCTGAACCCAAGCAAAGCAGCTTGTTGCGTCCTGATGACGCGCATGTCGAGCAACACGGGCGCATCATTACCGGCTGGCCAACCAAACTCGCTTTAGCGCCACGTTTTGCCGAAAAAGTGCTGACTTGCGTAACCGCTGCGCCGTCTGAAGCTAACGCTTTTATCACACCGCCTTTGGCAAAAGCTGTTGTAGCAGATTTTCCTTGGAGGCGTCATGCGTAGTATTGCTTTACGAACACTTGGCAGCTCTGGCGTTGAATTATCAGCGCTCAGTTTAGGCACCGTCAAAATCGGTCGCAATCAAGGTGTTAAGTACCCTACTGCATTTGACTTGCCGAGCGATACTGCTATTAAAAACTTGCTTGCTTACGCTTTAGAGCATGGCGTAACCACCTTAGATACCGCGCCCGCTTATGGTATTTCTGAGCAACGCTTAGGGCAACTACTCAACCATCGCCAACACTATCAAATCATCAGCAAAGCCGGTGAGATTTATGATGCTGCCAGCGCACAAAGCCGCTATGACTTTTCAGCCAAACATTTAAAATCGAGCTTAGAAAACAGTTTGCGCACCTTAAAAACCGATTATTTAGATGTATGGTTACTGCACTCTGATGGCAACGACTTGGTTAATTTGACGGACGAAGCCATACAAACTTTACTCGATGCCAAACAACATGGTTGGGTGCGCAGTGTTGGCGCATCGACCAAAACTGTTGATGGCGGTGCTTATGCGCTACAACAGCTTGATTGCATCATGATGGCTGCCAGCCTCAAGCATACCGAGGAAACCGCGTTATTTGATATTGCTAAGCAACAGCAAAAAGGACTGATTTTAAAGAAAATCTACGATTCAGGCTGGGCATTAAATAGCGACAATAAAGCGCAAATTATGCAAGCAACCCTGCGTCAATTATTTCAACACCCTGCAGTTTGTAGCGCTGTCATTGGCACAAGCAACCCCGTTCATTTACAAGAGAGTATTGATGCATGGCAAATGCGTTAAACAAAGCGCTATTTTTAGACCGCGATGGCGTTATTAATCAAGACATTGGTTATGCCTCGCAAAGCGCCGATATTGTTTTTGTTGAGGGCATTTTTGAACTATGCCAATTCGCCAAGCAACAAGGCTTTTTAATCATTATTACCACCAATCAATCTGGCATTGCGCGCGGTTATTATACCGAACAAGACTTACAGCAATTAAACCAATGGTTTATTCAGCAATTCCAACAACATAACGTCACGATTGATGCCATTTATCACTGCCCGCATCACCCAGAAATCACAGGGGATTGCGATTGCCGCAAACCCAATCCTGGCATGTTGCAGCAAGCCATTGAAAAATTTGCAATCGCCCCCACAAACAGTTTGATGATTGGTGACAAAGACTCTGATATGCTTGCAGCTAAATTAGCGGGCGTAACCACACGTTTATTATTCACTGAAAAAAGTCAACCATCGAATAACGCAACAGCTATTATTCATTCATTAAATCAAGCAAAAAGCTATTTATTATGACGCAATTTATTACCCAACATATTCAGCAAAGCATCGAAACCAAACAAGCTATTTTGCAGTCAAGCGACTGTATCAACAGCATCGAAAGTGTTGCAAATGTATGTAAAAATGCTCTCGCCAATGGTAAAAAAATCCTGATTGCGGGCAACGGTGGCAGTGCTGCTGATGCGCAACATATCGCTGCTGAGCTGGTTGGTCGTTTCGAAAAAGAACGCGATGGCTTAGCTGCTCTTGCGCTAACAACCGACACGTCCGCACTCACCGCGATTGCCAATGATTACGGTTATAACTTCGTATTTTCACGCCAAGTACAAGGTTTAGGCAACGAAGGCGATGTTTTTATCGGTATTTCCACCTCCGGCAATTCAGCCAACATTGTTGAAGCGGTTAATGCGGCTAAGCAAAAAAATGTTACGACCGTTTGTTTAACTGGACAAGGCGGCAAATTACCCGAGCTATGCGATTACGCCATAAAAGTGCCCTGCTCGCGCACGGCAACCATTCAAGAAAGCCATATTATGATTGGCCATATTCTTTGTGCATTAATAGAAGCGTAAT
>CAZMQC010000054.1:6588-9382 GCA_964568295.1 uncultured Spongiibacteraceae bacterium
GAGCAAACCTTTAATGACATTGCGGTGTTTGAGGCCAATAGCCTTTTTTTGCCGCAGTTGGCTGATTTTTCTATTGTTTTGCTATCGGACTACAACAAAGGCACCTTAGCGCAGTGCCAAAAAATCATTCAAGAAGCCAAGAAAGTCGGCACTAAGGTGATTGTTGACCCGAAAGGCACTGACTTTTCTCGTTATAAAGGCGCTTATTTATTAACGCCTAATACGCAAGAGTTCGAGGCGATTGTTGGTAAATCCAGTAACGAAGAAGAATTAGCCACTAAAGCGTTTGGACTGATTGAACAGCTTAATATTCAAGCTTTGCTGTTAACCCGTAGTGAAAAAGGCATGAGCCTATTTTTAGCTAATGGCGAGCAATATCATTTACCCGCGATTGCCCGCGAAGTGTTTGATGTAACAGGCGCGGGCGATACAGTTATCGCTACGATGGCTTGTGCCATTGCAGCGGATATTCCGCTGGCCAAATCTATTCAACTTGCCAATACCGCTGCCAGTATTGTGGTCGGACGTATGGGCGCGGCAAGCGTTACGCCTATTGAGTTGCAACTGGCGTTAGAGCAACAAAATAATCAGCCAACTGGCATCATGAGCTTGGAGCAATTAAAAGCCATTGTTGCCCTAGAGAAACAGCAAGGCAAAACCACAGTTTTCACTAATGGCTGCTTTGATATTCTTCATGCGGGGCATATTCAGTATCTCAATGAAGCGGGCGGTTTAGGCAATCGTCTGATTGTTGCGGTAAATAGCGACGCTTCAGTAAAACGTTTAAAAGGCCCTACTCGTCCAATTAATAACACGCAAGACCGCATGGCGGTGTTAGCCAGTCTCAAGGCTGTGGATTGGGTGATTGAGTTTGACGAAGACACGCCTGAATCGTTACTTAAACAATTACAGCCCGATATTTTAGTTAAGGGTGGTGATTACTCGATTGATCAAGTCGTGGGAGCTGAAATCGTGCAAAGTTATGGCGGCGACGTTAAAGTGCTTTCACTGCAAGAAGGACTTTCCACCACTAAAATCATTGAATCCATCAAGCAACCGGTTTGATTGCTCAAGGGTTTTAAAGTAGCTGCTTTAAAGCCCTTAATAAACCCGTCGATACATCAGTCGTACGTCTTTTTTAGGATATTGCTCGCTTACCAGACTTAATAATGGTGGATAAACTGAGCTTTGTAATAAATCTTTTTGTTTATCTAAAAAAACTTCCTGCACGTAATTTTTATTCTGCTCAACCACCGCGTGACTTGACAGCTTCTTCAAAGCCGGTCCTTTTAAGGTGGTACGCTCTTCGCCCAAAATATCCGTCATTTCGGCTAACGTAATATCCCGCACATGCAAAGCAATTTGTTGCGCATTGTGTTTTTTGATCGCAACTTGATACAAAACGCCTTCATACACCAACTCAAGAAATGGGTCCGCGCACTGAAAAGTCGGGTATAAGGTTACTTTGCTACGCCAGATTTTTTTATAGATGAATAATTCCTCTTCCACGCAACGTCCTTGAATATTTTTCGGCACAGTTAGCGTGCGTTGCCATTGCCCTTCCCAAACGCTCTCAACTTTGTCGTTTTGGCAAGCAACCAGCAGCAAAACAAGCATTACGCTGATCAAGCGCAAAGCAAAAAACGGTAAATTAATCACTCAATATATCCTTTAACAGGCTCTTACTGGAAAATACATAACGACAAGCTATAAACTCACTTAAAGAAAATTGCAAATAAGTGGTGACTATACAATAATACGGTGTCGATTTGATCATAAAAACGTTAAACTGCAAAGACCTTAACCATTACCTATAGTATGAAGCTAGCCACGGAAAAAAAACAACAAATCTCACTGGCAAAACAGTATGCGATTGCGATGGTGTCTTTAATGACGGCAAGTATGGCAATTTTGGCGTCTATCTTATTATTTAGTCAAATCAAACAAAGCGAGCAATATTTAAAAGATTTTGGCGGCATCATCACCGCACAGCTCGCTAATGCTGCGGCGGAACCTCTATTTAATGGCGACAAAGAGTCGTTAAATAACCTGCTCGACTATTACGCAACCGACAAGCATATAGCCGGTATCGGCATTTTTAATGGCCAGCGCATCCGCATCGCAGCCAAAGGCTCAATTCCCAATTATGACGATATTCGCCCGGAGTTAGGGCATTACCGAGTAGGTGGCGAATGGGGGCCATGGCAAATTAGCAACCCCAGACAAATTATCCACATTCAAAGCATTAAGCTCGGTCAGTTGGAGATGGGTTATATTGTCATTGCATTTTCACAAGAAACCTTTAGTAAACAATTTCGCGAGCAAATGATCACTGTTGTGTTATTGGCCTGCATTTTATTGTTGCTTTCTATTGCTGCCAGCCTTTATTTAGGCCGACGCTTATCCAACCCTATTCGCAACCTGATTAGCGCCGCCGAAGGTATCCGCGATGGTAAGCAAGATATTATTTACGAAAAAAGAAATGATGAACTGGGCGAATTAATTGATGCCATTAATAACATGAGCCAAGGGTTAATTCGCAAAGCGCAAGTCGAGAGTATGCTTGATAAAGTGCTAAGCAAAGATGTTAAAAAGAAAGTGATGGATCAGTTTGATTCGGTTGGCATGGAGGGCGAACAAGTTCATGCCACTGTTTTGTTTGCCGATATTGTTGGCTTTACCAGTATTTCCGAACAAATAGCGCCGCACGAAGTGCAGCAATTGCTTAATGAATATTATGGCTACTTTAATGCTTGCGCGCGTTTCTTTTTTGGCACGGTTGATAAATATATCG
>CAZMQC010000055.1:0-1812 GCA_964568295.1 uncultured Spongiibacteraceae bacterium
AAACCTGCGGCAAATCGAGTAAAGGGATTTTTTATCGCGGGAAATAATTCTAAACCAAGCAAGCCCAAATTACGCCCTAATTGTATAACGGGCGAGCTTTGCATAAACAAACTGGGCAAGCGATCACTGAATAAAATCGTCAGATCTTGATCCTCTGTTTGGCGCTGTAAATAATCGTTCAATACGGTTAAATCGCCTAAGGCTTGCCCTTGTTGTTTGGCTTTAATCAGCAGTTTTGCCAAAACTTGCACATCGCGCAGTGCCAAATTAAACCCTTGCCCCGCAACAGGGTGTAGGCTGTGCGCAGCATTGCCGAGTACCACAATATGGCGACGCACCTGTTCTTCAGCACGGCTTAATTTGAGTGGATAACTATTACGTTTACCGACTCGCACAAAATGCCCTTGCCAATGGCCAAAACGCTGCTGAATATCGGCTAAAAACGCGGCATCATCGAGTGCTAAAACCGCATCGGCTTCTTGTTCTGGCAAAGTCCAAATTAACACCGAACGATTTTTACTATCCTCAGTATCTTGCTGCGGCAATAACGCAATCGGACCACTCGCGGTAAAACGTTCATAAGCGATGCCTTGATGCGGTTTATCGGTACTGACATTGGCAACAATTGCGGTATGCCCGTAACTGCGCACATGGTGCTGAATACCCAATAATCGACAACTATCCGAATTTGCGCCATCGGCAACAATAAGCAGTTTCGCCCTCACTTGCTGGGTATTGTGTTGTTGCTCAATCTGAATTTGCACACCGTCAGGTAAAACGGTTAAGCCCACCACTTTGGCGGGGCAAAAAAACTCGACATGTGCCTGCTGCGATACCACATGCAACAAACTTCTGCCCAACAAAGCATTTTCCACCACATAACCCAAGGCCGGCCAATTTTGTTGTTCGTGGCTTAAACTGACCGAACCCCAATGGCCTTTATCAGAAACATGCACATCAGTAATCGCCGCCACATGATCTTGTAAATACGGCCAAACGCCCGCTTGTTGGAAAATTTGAAAGCTACCATGCGACAATGCGGTTGAACGCCCATCATAGCTTGGCTGATAGCCTTGTAAGGGATTTTCTGGCAAGGGGTGGCTTTCTACCACCAAAATCGAAAAGTCCGCAGGCAGCAAGGCGGCAAGGCTTGCGCCCACCATGCCGCCGCCCACAATAACCACATCATATTCCGTTTTTTTCATGCCTAGCGACCTGCCATCAACGCTTCAATCGCCTCAACCGTTTTAGGCGCTGCTTCAGTCAAAATACGGTTGCCAGTTTTAGTAATCACTACGTTGTCTTCAATGCGAATACCAATGCCACGCCATTTAGCTTCAACATTCATATTATCTTTAGCGATATAAATACCCGGCTCAATGGTCATCACCATACCCGTTTCAAGTTCACGCCACTGCCCATCAATTTTATAATCACCCGCGTCATGCACGTCCATACCTAACCAATGCCCCGCTCGGTGCATATAAAACTCGCGGTATGCTTCATCTTGAATTAACTGAACGACATCGCCTTTCAACAATCCCAAATCGACCAGACCTTGAGTAATAACTTGAACCGTTGCTTCATGTGGCTGATTCCAAGTATTCCCCGGCTGCGCCACCGCAATTGCGGCTTCTTGTGCGGCTAAAACTAATTGGTAAATTGCTTTTTGTGCTTCGCTAAAACGCCCATTCACTGGAAACGTGCGGGTAATATCAGCGGCGTAATAATCCATTTCACAACCCGCATCAATCAACACCAAATCGCCATCACGCAACACTTGATTGTTTTCAACATAGTGCAAAATACAAG
>CAZMQC010000055.1:1912-6388 GCA_964568295.1 uncultured Spongiibacteraceae bacterium
GCATTCACCCAATCCATTACTTGCGCATCGAATTCACGATGCCGCCCCATGGCGTAATAAACACTGTCGCGCCCTTCCAGTAATCCCGGCAAAATATCATCAATATCGCCAATCGGAAACGCGTCATCCGCTTGATAATCGGCACAGGCGGCTTCAGGCCCCACCCGATAGCCGTCCCACAATTCGCGAGTTGGATCTTTATCACGACAAAACAGCACATATTCACCATGCTCGCGCCCCGGAATTAATACCGCAACCGCGTCAGGCTCATCGAAACCAGTCAAGTAATAAAAATTACTGTCTTGTCTAAACGGATAAGTAACATCGTGATTACGAATTTTTTCACTGGCTGAGGGAATAATCGCAATACTGTTTTCCTGCATATCCGCCATTAAGGCTTTACGGCGGCGGGCAAATTCTTTTTTATCTAATTTCAGCATAGTCGGTAAAACTGCAAAGGGTTTAACTCAAATTCTTTAGTGTAATTGACGATTACGAAACAGGCTTTGCGCCGTCATGGCAGCGGGCTGTTCCGCTACTTTTTCTGCGACTTGCGGGGCATATTCGGCAAAAATATTCATTGCCGCTAAGCGCACGTATTCAACAATATTCATTAGATCGTCATCGGTACCATCATCAAATTCTTGCTCATCGCTGCTATTTAATTGCGAAATCGCAGCTAAATCGTGCAAGGCATCATTGACCAAATCCGATAACTGACTAATAGCTTTTTCCACCATGGCAAAACCCGCTAAAAAGCCCTGACTCCAGAGCGCAATACTTTCAATACGCTCTTCCACCTCAACACTGTCTTCTGGCAATAAGGGATAAAAACCAAATTCATCGTCCATCAACGCCGCCAATACATTGGCGTAAACACAGTGCAGCACTTCTTCATCAGCAACGGTAAAGCCTTTGTCGCTATCCAAAACCTCTTGCGCCTCATTTAGCCACTGTTTATCGGTTAAACGCCGCCCTGCTGATAGCTGCCCTGCCAGATAACCATGCAGTTCTGACGGTGAAGTTTGTGAATCAATGCTCACTAACCAATCACACATCTCATCAAAGTCTAAAGGGCGAATTTTTTCTGCCATAATGCTAGCCTATTAATACGTTTTTTAGGTTGCTAACAATAGCACAGCAACGACAAAAAATCGCTTTGTTAAGAAAGCTGTTCTACAATTGACCAAGCTGCGCTTCGTCACTATATTAACCACTTAGTCTTAAATAAAACTGCCCAATATGGACAAACCACATATACATATTCTCGAACAAAAAATTGATGAGCTTATTCAGCTTTGTGAAGTGTTGAATAATGAAAATCATATTCTAAAAGCCAAAGAGTCAAATTGGGCGATTGAGCGCGCGCGGTTGGTTGAAAAAAATGAACTGGCTCGGGTTAAAATTGAAGCTATGATTACTCGTCTTAAATCCTTGGAGCAGAACTCATGAGCAAACCTCAATTACATACAGTTGTTGTCGATTTGCTCGATAAAGACTATCAAATTGCCTGCCCACCCGAAGAAGAAAAGGCTTTGCGCGCCTCTGCTGAGTACTTAGATAATGAAATGCGCAAGGTGCGTGAAAAGGGTAAAACGCTAGGGCTTGAGCGTATTGCGGTGATGGTGGCATTAAACTTAGCGCACGAGCTATTGCAGACTAAAAATAATAGTCAGGAAAAATCTGTGGATAATGAAAGCCTTGCGCGCCTAAGCTTAAAAATTGAACGCTCATTGCAAAAACTTAAACAGTTATCGATCTAAACTTTGTTGGCATCGCTATTTTATTTGCGGTATGCTCTAGCTGACTCTCAGATATTGGTGCGCTGGTACTAACCTCGAGCCGATAATCACAAACCTAGGGGATGTTGCTTACTAATGGTGTGCAGGTCCGTTTACGGAAAGCCCGATTTTCTAACTACATCGCCGCCTTGAACTTTCGGGTTCAAGGGCTAGACTAGCAAACGGTATTCTGGGAGTCCCTATTTTTATGCAAGATAAAGCTTATCTTCGCAGCCAAATCAAAGCACAACGCTTCGCACTGAATAGTCGCGCACAAAGGCGGCGAGAACAGCAACTCAGCTTACAATTATTACGCATCAAAGAACTCACTAATGCGCAAACCATTGCCGCATATTGCCCCGCTAACGGCGAAATCAGCCCTATGACGGCATTAAGCCGCTGGCAGCGACAAGGCAAACGTATTTACCTGCCGCAAATGCTAGCGCAACGGCAAATGTTGTTTAAGCCGTTTACGAGTAACACGCCGCTAGTAAAAAACACGGTGAAAATTGAGGAACCGCAAGGGCGCAAGTTTATTACGCCTCGCAATATCGATGTAGTTTTACTGCCGCTGGTTGCTTTTGATGCGCAAGGCAACCGCTTAGGCATGGGCGGCGGCTATTACGACCGCGCGTTTGCTTTTTTACAGCAACAAACATGGCGTAAAAAGCCGCTATTGATTGGCTTAGCGCATGATTTTCAGCAGGTTGAGCACATTCCCAAACAGGCTTGGGACGTGCCGTTATCCATGATTGTGACCAATCAGCGCTGTTTTCGCTTATACCGCAATAATTAAGCGTACCGCATCTAAGCGCAAATCGGCTTGCGCTAAGAAACCTTCCAAATCTTCGGTAATTTCCTGTAAATACTGCACTTCTTCTTGACGAATCAACGGGTTGATTTCAGCCAAAGCCTGCAAACGATGAATTTCTGTCTGCTGGACTTCCTGCATGGTAGCTTGCGCTTGTGCAATAATTTCAGGCAGTTGCTTATTAGCGATTGCACTGGCTTTTTCTACCAGTTGTAATACTGGCTCTTTCGCCTGCTGAATCAGCGCAGCGATGGTACCGCTAGGCACTTTTTCCAATAGCGAAGACAGTTGCTTATGACTAATCGCCGCCGATAAGTCCTTGCCATCCAAGCTGACCAGTACACGAATGGAACTAGTAGGCAAGAAACGCCCCAGTTGTAATTGCTTAGGCGCAATACATTCCACGTCATAAAACGCCTCAAGCAAAATCGTACCCGGTTTTAATGCTTTGAGCTTAATGGTTGCCAAGGCACTATTACCGTGGTTACCGTCTAAAATCAGATTGAGCGCACCTTGCACAATTGGGCTTTCCCACGTTAAAAACGTCATGTCGTCGCGGCTCAGCGCCACATCACGGCTAAAAGTTGCGGTCACACCATCTTCATCCAAGCCCGGCAAGTTGCCCACGTGCATTTGATCGCTTGGGTACATAATCACCGCATCTTGGCTATGTAACTCCAAGTGAACGCCTAACTGGTCAGAAAACTGCTCAACAAAATCTTCTAGCAATAGACGGCTTTCAGCTTCGCCAATATGTTGAATAATTTCTTCGGCTTGCTGCGGACGGCACGAGTTTAATTCTAATAACTGGTCGCGGCCTTTTTGCAGTTGTTCGCGTAAGTTATCCGCATACAGCTTACTTTTTTCAACCAGCGCAGCAACGGCATCAGGTTGTTGTTGGTTCAAGCAGCTCTGTAATTCATCAGCAAACTTTTCATACACACTACGACCAATCGCACAGGTTTGTTCAAACGCATTCAAACCTTGGTGATACCATTGCAGCAAGGTTTCTTGCGGAGTGTTTTGATAATACGGCACATGAATAAAAATCTTGTCTTGCTGGCCAATACGATCCAAACGCCCAATGCGCTGCTCCAGTAAGTCTGGATTCAGTGGCAAATCAAATAAAATAATATGCTGTGCAAACTGGAAGTTGCGCCCCTCGCTACCGATTTCAGAACAGACTAAAATTTGCGCGGCATTTTCCGTATCGGCAAAATAAGCCGCTGCTTTATCACGGTTTAATAACGACATGCCCTCGTGGAAAGCCGTGGCACGAATACCCGCACGCACCAATAAATATTCTTCCAATTGAATCGCCGTTTCAGCATTGGCGCAAATCAGTAAAAACTTGTCTTTTTTATATTGTTTTAACTGGTTAACCAGCCAGTTAACCCGTAAATCTTGCTCTAACCAATCATCACCAAATACCGCTTCAATCGCCAACCAATCTTCAATCGGCGCATCGCTGCGTTTGCCTTCATCAAACGATAATGGGTAGGTTTGCAAAGTACGCTGTGGAAAACCGCTAATCGCAACACGGGTATTGCGGAACAGAATACGCCCCGTGCCATGTCGATCGAGCAAGGCATTAATGGCATAGTCTTTGGCTTTTTCTAGCTCGCCTTGTTGGCAAAGCTGATTAATCGCCGAGCGTTCGGTTGCACCAATAAAATCATCAAGCGCTTGGGGCAGTTCAGCACTTTCCGGGTTTAATAGCTGTTTCACCAAAGCGTTAACCGGTTGGTATTGCGCCTGCTCAGCCACAAAACTGGCAAAATCAAAATAGCGATCTGGATCAAGCAAACGTAAACGGGCAAAGTGGCTTTCTAAACCTAACTGCTCAGGCGTTGCAGTTAATAGCAACACGCCATAAGCCACCAT
>CAZMQC010000055.1:6488-9256 GCA_964568295.1 uncultured Spongiibacteraceae bacterium
TCAATGGTTTTACCTAAGCCCACCTCGTCCGCCAACAAAACGCGCGGATGAATACGGCTGCCGACTTGATGGGCAATAAATAATTGGTGCGGTAACAACTGCACGCGCGGCCCAAGCAAGCCCATTGCCTCGCTGCGTTGGTAATTGTGTAAATATTGCCGCGCATCGTAACGCAAATCGAAATATTTAAGCGGGTCAACTTGCCCCGATAACAAACGGTCATGCGGGCTATTAAAACGTACAAAGCTGTCTAATTCTAGCTCAGGCAAAATGCTGACATTACCTTCGGTGTCTTGTACTTCATAGAAAAATAAATCATTGGCTTCATGCACGTTCAAAACAGTGTAGGTATTCTTATCGCTGTCTTGAATGGTATCGTCTTTTTTGTAGTAAATACGGGTGAGCGGGGCGTTGCGCGTAGCGTAAACGCGTTCTTCGCCTGCGGCTGGAAAGCTTAGCAATACCCGTCGGTCGGTGGCTTCAACCACAATCCCCAAACCCAAATTGGCATCGGTATTACTAATCCAGCGTTGACCAATACGAAACTCACTCACTTTTACCGCTCCACTTGCATGACGTTCAAAAAAAGGGCGCTATTTTATCCCATTCTTAGCCAACAATGCCGCTAACTATCTAAAAAGATAGCTTTGGGCAGGGCAAACTATCGGGGTATTCGGTGTTAATTCAAGCGCTATGCTATAATTTTCGCTTTTGGAGTTCATTATGCCTTCGTTTGATATTGTTTCAGAAGTTGATTTACACCAATTTACTAACGCGGTTGATCAGGCGTCACGTGTTATCGAAACCCGCTTTGATTTTAAAGGCGTTGACGCAAAGTTTGAGCGCAAAGATTTAACCGTGACGCTGTTTGCCGAGTCGGATATGCAAATTACCCAGATGGAAGACATGCTGCGCGGTACGTTAATTAAGTGCAAGATTGATCCCTTAGCCATGCAGGTGGGTGAGCAGGAAACTGCGGGTAAGCAGGTTAAGGTGCTAATTACCTTAAAAAATGGCTTGGAGGCGGATTTGGCGCGGAAACTGGTTAAGCTCATCAAGGAAAGTAAGCTGAAAGTGCAGACCCAAATTCAAGGTGAACAAGTGCGTGTAACGGGTAAAAAGCGTGATGACTTGCAAGAGGCGATTCAACTGTTGCGCGAGCAGGAGTTGGAGCAACCGTTGCAGTTTACTAATTTTCGGGATTAGGTTTTTTCAGTTTGTAACGCATTCCGCCTGCCACCGCAGACACGCCGTGAATACTTCCATGTAGGCTAATGAATTGCCGTCCGGGCAATTCATTGTCTGCGGTGGCAGGCGCAATGCTTAAATTAGATCAATGCATCTTGTTAAGACGCACGATATTTAGTCATTTATAAACAGCGTTTTCCATTCAGTTGGGCAGTGGAATAAACTCTTCTTCATCGCCTAGCACCTTGGCAAACCGCCCAGCCTGCCAATCAGCTTTTGCTTGCTCAATACTTTCGCGGCTAGTTGCAACAAAGTTCCATTCCATAAAACGTTTACCCAATGGTGCGCCGCCAATAATAGCAATTTGACTATCCACTTTCGCTACCAACGCGATTGATTCATCGCTATTTGCGAATGCTGCCATGCTATGCGACTCAAGCAGGGTGTCTAATGCCGCTAGCTCGCCTGATACCACATAAACCGCTTTTTCTTGCGATTTAGGCAAGACAATGCGCTGCCCAGCCAGTAAGAATGCTTCTACATATAAAGTCTCACTGACAGTATAAACAGGCGATTGCAAGCCATAAGCACTGCCCATCAACACTCGAATTTTAACGCCATCAATGGTAATCGATGGAATTGTATCACTAGGATAATGATAAAAAGCCGGCGGCATTTGCTCCTGCTCGGTTGGCAAACAAAGCCATAATTGTAAACCATGCAAGGTACGCGCTTGTTGCTGTATTTCAGGTCGTTGGCGCTCAGAATGCACAATACCCGAACCTGCAATCATCAAGTTAATCGCACCTGGCGTTATTAACTGCTCAGTCGCCAACGAGTCTCGATGCAATATTTCCCCCTCAAACAGATACGTGACTGTAGCAATGCCAATGTGAGGGTGTGGGCGTACTTTAAATTCTTGATTAGCTACAAATTGAGCTGGCCCCATATGATCAAAAAACACCCAAGGGCCAACGGAGCGAAGCTGCGCATTAGGCAACAAGCGGCGTACCGCAAAACCGCCTAAGTCTTTGTCTTTTGGCTTAATGACTATATTAATATGATGGCAAGGCGAGTTTTCAAACGGGCATATTTGTTCGGGGTCTTTATCAAAACTGCTCATGAGTATTCTCGATGATTGATGTTTTTTTAGGATAGCAGCCTGATTACAGCTTTGCTAGCAGTTGCTTAGTCAAAAATTGAATGGTGTATAGCAGGGACTTAACACTCTGTTTTGCAGGGATGCAAAACAGAAGCCTCCAAGGATGGATTCACGGCGAGGGTTAAGTCTTTGCTATGCACCGTGGTTCTGATAAAGACCCAAAAAGCTAAACTACTTAGATCGAAGCAGTGACAATACCCACACAGCCGTTGCACACACCACAATTGCAGGTCCCGCCGCTAAATCCGCAAACCAAGCAACGGTAAGCCCTAGCAAAACCATCAAAATCCCTGCAATCGGCGCATATAACAGCATTTGCACGGGCGTTTGCGCAAATTGCCTCGCGGTTAGCGCAGGAATTAACAATAGAGCGCCAATTAGCAGCACGCCAACAACATTAATCGCCACCGCAATTAAC
>CAZMQC010000056.1:0-1392 GCA_964568295.1 uncultured Spongiibacteraceae bacterium
GTACAAATTTTAGATACGCCCGACCGCGCTGCTGTGGGGCACTTGATTACCATGCCGCAGTTTGTTGATGTGATTGTGCCGCGCGGTGGCAAAAGTTTGATTGAGCGTATTAGCCGTGAAGCAACCGTGCCTGTTATCAAGCATTTAGATGGAATTTGCCATACCTATATTGATGATGAGGCTGATTTTGACAAAGCGATTAATGTGACGGTTAATGCCAAAACGCAGCGTTATGGCACGTGTAACACCACTGAAACCGTGTTGATTGCGCGTTCGCGTGTAGCAGATATTTTGTTGCCACTTGCTACTGCTTTACAAGAAAAAGGCGTGGAGTTACGTGGTTGTGCGCAAACGTGCCAGCATCTCACTACGATTGCACAAGCCAGCGAACAAGATTGGGCTGAGGAATATTTAGCACCGATTTTGAGCATTCGTATTGTTGATGGTATGCAACAGGCGATTGAGCATATTACCCAATATAGCTCGCAACATACCGAAGCGATTATTACCGAAAACTACACTAAAGCTCGTGAGTTCTTGCGCGCGGTTGATTCTAGCTCGGTGATGGTAAACGCTTCAACGCGTTTTGCTGATGGGTTTGAATACGGTTTAGGTGCTGAAATTGGTATATCGACCGATAAAATTCATGCGCGTGGTCCTGTCGGTTTGGAAGGGTTGACCTCGCAAAAATACATTGTTTTAGGCGACGGCCATATTCGTCAGTAATGCGGCAATCTATCGGCGTTTTAGGCGGGAGTTTTGATCCCGTTCATTTTGGGCATTTACGCGTTGCGCTGGAGTTTGCTGAGGCGTTTGCGCTTGATCGTGTGGCGTTAATGCCTTGCTATCAATCGCCACATCGTCAATTGCCGCAAGCGACAGCGCAGCAACGTTTAGCAATGTTGCACCTAGCGACTGCTGACTGCGCGGTATTGCAGGTTGATGATAGAGAGTTACAGCAAGACCAACTCAGTTATACGGTTGATAGCCTACAAAACATTCGCCACGAGTATGGTGAACAGACTGCTATTTTCTTTGCCATGGGGGCTGATGCGTTCGCGCATATCGAAGCGTGGAAAGACTGGCAAATGCTGTTTGCCTTGGCAAACATTGTTGTATTAACCCGCCCAAGCTATTCACTCGATATTCAGACGCCTTGGCTACAACAACGGCTTGCGCCATTAAATACTGAAAAAAAATCCAATGGGCAGTTGTTTCAATTGCCAGTAACATCGTTGGGGATTTCCTCAACACAAATTCGCGCCTTGGCGAGTCAACAACAATCTTTGCGCTTTTTGCTGCCTGAAACAGTTGAGCGCTACATTCAACAACAACGGTTATATCAAGCATGACAACAGATGAATTAAAACAATTTGTTTTAACCCAGTTAGA
>CAZMQC010000056.1:1492-9242 GCA_964568295.1 uncultured Spongiibacteraceae bacterium
AAATTGTGGCAGGAACTGCCAACCCGTAAAGACAGCGTAAGCGAGGTCTAATATGCGCATACGCCTGATAGCAATTGGTCAAAAAATGCCTGCGTGGGTAGATCAGGGCTTTCAGGAATATGCTAAACGTATTAATGGTGATTGTCAGTTAAGCTTATTGGAATTGCCGATGGCAAAGCGCGGTAAGTTAGTCAATGTTGAGCAATTAAAAGCCAAAGAAGCACAGGCAATTCGCGAACAATTAAAACCGAATGAACGCTTGGTGGTTTTGGACGTGTTAGGTAAGCAAGTCAGTACCGAAAACCTAGCAAGCTTACTTACGGATTGGCAAATGTCGGGGCAAAATATTTCGATTATCGTTGGCGGTCCTGATGGCCTTGAACCCAGCTTAATTAAACAGGCGAACGATTGTCTTTCGCTTTCACGTTTAACCCTGCCACATCCTCTGGTGCGGGTGTTATTGGCTGAGCAACTCTATCGGGCTTGGTCAATTAATCATGGTCACCCTTACCATCGCTAGTTTATGAAACAGGATTTTCGCACCCTTAAAAACTCCGTTGCTGAACATGCGTTGGTGCATCGACGTTTGTTGTTGGCTTTGGTATTGGTGTTTATTTGTTTCACTATTTTGTTTTCCCAATTCTACCGTTTGCAAATTATTCATCATGAAAAGTATCAAACGCAGTCACATGAAAACCGTGTGCATTTGCAGCGTTTGGCGCCGCAACGCGGGCTGATTTTTGACCGCGAAGGGCGCTTGTTGGCGGAAAATCGACCGAGCTATATGTTGGTGGTTTATCGAGATCAAATTAAAGAACTCGAACCGACTATTGACGGTCTGGTTACTATTGGCGTTATTGATGAACAAGAAAAAGAAGCATTTTATCAACGAGCCAATAACTATCGTAAGTTTGAAGCGGTACCTGTACGCTTAAATTTAAGTGAACGTGCGATGGCGCGCTTTGTGGCGCATAAGTACAAATTCGATGGCATAGAAGTGCAAGCAACGTTAATGCGGCATTATCCGCAAGCCGAGTTGCTTGCCCATATGCTCGGCTATATCAGCCGCATTAATAGTAAAGAGCGAGAAATGGTTGATTCGGAAAATTATTCCGCAACCGAATATTACGGCAAAATCGGCGTTGAACGGTTTTATGAAACCGAATTGCATGGCGAAGTAGGCTATGAGTATGTGGAAACCAATGCGCGCGGCAAAGTATTACGCAGCTTGGATAAGATTCCACCCGTTCCAGGTAAGAATATTACGCTGCATTTGGATTTGACATTGCAGCAAACAGCCTATGATTTATTGGGTGAGCATCGCGGCGCAATTGTTGCGTTAGACGCTAAAACAGGTGGCGTGTTGGCAGCGGTCAGCAAACCCAGTTATAACCCGAATTGGTTTGCCCAGCGTATTACCCATGCTCAATATGATGCGTTGCGCGACGATATTGATTTGCCTTTATTTAATCGCGTGTTGCAAGCGCAGTATCCGCCGGGTTCAACCATTAAACCGTTTGTTGGTTTGGCGGGGTTGGAAGAGCGAGTGGTCACTATGCAAAGCAAAGTTTATGACCCCGGTTGGTATCAAATCACCGACGATGAGCGCTTTTACCGCGATTGGAAGCGAGAGGGGCATGGTTTTGTTGATTTTATTCATGCCATGGAGCAATCCTGCGATGTTTATTACTATGATTTGGCGTTTAAACTCGGCATTTTGCCGATGCACCAATTTTTAGACCGATTTGGCTTTGGTAAAGCGACGGGTATTGATATTTATAGCGAGCGTGTAGGCATTAATCCTTCACCAGAGTGGAAGCGTAGCCAAAATAGAGGCCGTTGGTTTACTGGCGACAGTCTCAATATGGGCATTGGACAAGGATTTATGTTGGCAACGCCTATGCAGTTGGCGTTTGCTACGAATATTATTGCTAATCGCGGACGTGTGCTGGTGCCGCAAATGGTGGCGGAAGTGGGCAATACCATTTTTCCCATTAAAGAATCTGAATCGGTTAAATTGAAAAATGAGACGAACTGGCACAATGTTATTTTGTCTATGCAAGGCGTAGTACACAGTTGGCGTGGCACAGGCTTTCGCCTATCTCAAGGCTTAACCTATAAAATGGCAGGTAAAAGCGGTACGGCTCAGGTGGTAGGTATTGCGCAAGGTGAGAAATATGATGCAAGCCAAGTAGCTATTCGCAAGCGTGACCATGCTTTATTTGTGGCTTTTGCGCCAGTTGAGAATCCGTTAATTACCGTGGCAGTGGTGGTTGAGAATGGCGAGTCAGGTAGTGCGGTTGCTGGGCGTATGGCGCGTGATGTGATAGATACATGGATACAAAAACAAGGGGCTAGCCAATGAGTCCGAGCAAAGAATATGTGCGTCAGTTGCAAGGTGCGAATTTTGCTAAACGCAAAACGCTATGGCAATGGTTACGCGTTGACCCCTTGCTGCTTTTCTTATTATTGAGTTTGGCAAGTTTTGGCTTGTTGGTTTTGTATAGCGCCAGTACCCGTGATTTATTGATGGTCGAAAATCAAGCCATCTATATGGGGATAGGATTGGTTGTACTTTTGGTCTGTGCACAAGTGCCTCCGCTGTTTTATCGGCGTACTGCCCCTATTTTTTATTTTCTAGGCTTGTTTTTGCTGCTAATGGTTTTATTGTTTGGCGATCACTCCAAAGGCGCTCAGCGTTGGTTGGAATTACCCGGCCTGCCGCGCTTTCAACCCTCTGAATTAATGAAGATTGTTATGCCAATCATGGCAGCGCGCTATTTGGCGAGTCGCGTGCTACCGCCGAGATTCAAATATATTGGTGCCGTTTTGTTAATGGTGGCGCTTCCAAGCGCTTTGATTGCCAAGCAGCCGGACTTAGGCACGGCAATTTTAGTTGGGTCTTCGGGGTTGTTTGCGTTATTGCTCTCTGGGATTTTATGGCGTTATTTGTTTGGTGCAGCTGCGCTGTTTGCGATAAGTGCTTGGCCTGTGTGGCATTACGTACTGCATGACTATCAACGGACACGGATTTTGACCTTGCTTGATCCTGAAAGCGATCGGTTTGGCGCGGGCTGGAATATCTTGCAATCTAAGACGGCAATTGGATCGGGTGGTTGGTCTGGTGCTGGTTGGCTCAATGGCACGCAATCACAATTGGACTTTCTGCCTGAGGGCCATACCGATTTTATTCTAGCGGTATTAGCGGAAGAATGGGGTTTGCTAGGTGTTACTGGGTTGTTATTGCTGTATTTTGCCATTATTGCGCGAGTTTTAGTTTTGGCTTGGGCGGCAGATACTTTGTTTAATAAATTGGTAGTAGCAGGGTTTGGTTTAACGTTTTTTGTTTATATTTTTGTCAACGTCGGTATGGTGTCGGGCATGTTGCCGGTAGTAGGGATACCGTTGCCGTTTATTAGTCGCGGTGGCACCTCGATTATCAGCTTGATGATGGTGTTTGGGATTATTATGTCCTGCTCTGTCGATAAACAACACTTTTTGAGAAATTAATTATGTTTCGCTATTTTTTATTAAGCCTATTCATGTTTGCAGCAGCGGCTAGCGCAGATGATTATGTGCAGCGTTCAGACGTGCAACAATTTGCTACAGAATTTGCTAAACAGCACAAGCAAGATGCGCAGCAAGTTATGGCGTTATTGGCTAAAGCGCAAAAACAACAAGCTATTCTTGATGCTATTTCAAAACCTGCTGAGCGCGTATTAACGTGGGGCGATTATCGACGCATTTTTTTAGAAAAAACACGTTTACAGCAAGGTTTGGAATTTTGGCGTGAACACCAAAGTTTGGTGGAGAAACTAGCTCAACAGTACCAAGTGCCGGAAGAAATTATTTTGGCGATTATTGGTGTAGAGACGCGCTATGGTCGTGTGACGGGTAAATATAAAGTATTGGATGCGTTGATGACCTTAGGCTTTGATTACCCACCCAGAGCAGAATTTTTTAAGCAACAATTAGGTGAGTACTTGCTGTTGCTTAAAGAGCAGAAACTAGATGTTGATCAAACCAAAGGCAGTTATGCAGGCGCAATGGGTTATGGACAATTCATTGCTGGTAGCTATCGTGCTTATGCGGTTGATGGTGATAGCGACGGGCGAATAGATATTCTGAATAACAAGGCCGACGCAGTTGCTAGTGTGGCTAATTATTTTAAGCGTCATGGTTGGCAAGCACATGGTCTGGTTGCGATACCATTATCTCAGCAAGCCATTAAAAAAGAATGGCTGTCAGCGATGCCAAGACCGGAAAAACCCTCCAAAACGGTAGCAGAATACAGAAAGGCTGGTGTGATTATTCCGAGTGAAATTGCCGATAGCAGTAAAGCAACCTTAATGGCATTGGAAACCGAACAAGGCATTGAGCATTGGTTGGGTTTTGATAATTTTTATGTAATTTCGCGTTACAATCACAGTCATCTTTACTCGATGGCGGTTTATCAATTTAGTCAATTACTTCGTTTACATTTGGCGATGCAATAATGCGAAATATATTGTTTGCGAGCTTGTTGTCTTTTGCGCTATTGGCTTGTAAAAGCCAACCTTATCAATTACCGCCGTCGCATCCTGAATTTGATGAGCAAGGGTTGCAAGAGTTAATCGAATCCTCCGATCCTAGTCGTTATCAGCATGAAAATGATTTTGCCCCCTTGCATAAAATCGCTCCTGAAGCTATTGCCGATGCGATTCCAAAGGATGAACCGAGAACCCAAGCGGGCAATAAAAGCCCCTATATGGTGTTTGGTAAGGTTTACCGCGTACTGGATGATGCAACAGGTTATAAAGAGCAAGGAGGGGCTTCCTGGTATGGTTTGAAGTTTCATGGACATCAAACGTCCAATGGTGAAATTTATGATATTAACGGCATGACGGCAGCCCACAAAACGCTACCTATTCCTAGTTATGTTAAAGTGACGAATATTAAAAATGGCCGTTCGGCTATTGTGCGTATCAACGACCGAGGGCCTTTTAAGGAAGGACGAATTATTGACTTATCGTATGCGGCGGCCAGTAAGCTGGGGTATATTGCGCAGGGAACCGCTGAGGTAATTGTTGAAGCCATTGATGTCAAAAAATATCAAGCTGAACAGGCGTTTCAACGTACACAACCTACACAAACGAACACGATATGGCTACAGGTGGGCGCTTACACACAAGAGTCCACAGCCATTGCTGCTAAACAACGATTGATTGAGCAATTTGCTTGGCCGACGCATATCACAACAGGCAACGATCAATTTTATCGCCTAAGCATTGGCCCAGTGGCCGAGGCGGAGTTAGCCGACATTACAGCCAAGTTGCTTGCGCAAGGCTTTCCAGCGCCGGTGAAATTAAAGCAATGAAGCGAACGCTTGAAATAGGCTCATTTGCCCTTATGTCTAAGGTAGGCTCTGAGCAATTATGCCTAAAAACGACGAGTGCCACTGTGGGTTAAGCTGCGTCCATGACATTGACGCAAGCATCTATTAAAATGCGAAACTGAATAATGATAGAGAAAGAAAAGATGAAAACTTATATTAGTGCACTGTTTGCCAGTTTATTGTTTGTGAATATCGCCTTGGCAAACACGCCTAGTTTGATACCTGCCCCGCCACAAATTGCCGCAACCAGTTATATTCTAATTGATGCCAATAGCGGTAAAGTGATTGTTGAAAATAAATCCGAAGAGCGTTTGGCGCCCGCTAGCTTAACCAAAATTATGACTGCGTATGTTGCCAATTATGAGCTACAAGAAGGTAATATCCGCATGGACGACCAAGTGGTTGTCAGCAACAATGCATGGGCACAAAAATTTCCTGGCTCGTCAGTCATGTTTTTAGAACCAGGCAAGCCTGTCACGGTTGAGCAATTATTGAAAGGCGTGGATATTGCCTCGGGTAATGACGCGACCGTTGCATTGGCTGAGCATATTGCCGGTAGCGAACGCGCGTTTGTGGACTTAATGAATCAACATGCGCAATTATTGGGTTTGAAAAACAGCCATTTTGTTAACCCGCATGGTTTAACTCACGATGACCATTATAGTAGCGCTAAAGATATGGCGACCTTGGCGCAAGCGGTTATTCGTGATTACCCAGAAGGCTATAAAATCTATGCTGAAAAAGAGTTTGTTTATAACAATATTCGCCAGCCTAATCGTAACCGTTTGCTATGGCGAGATTCGACGATTGATGGTTTAAAAACAGGGCATACCGACAAAGCAGGCTATTGCTTAGTCGCATCTGCAGTGCGCGATGATATGCGTTTGATTGCGGTGGTAATGGGAACGCGCAGCGATGAAGCACGCTTCCAAGAAACACAAAAACTATTTTCCTACGGTTATCGTTTTTACAAAACGGTTCATGTACACCCTAAAACGCGTGAGCTAGCGCAATTACAAGTTTGGGGCGGCCAGCAAGATACGGTTGGTGTATTGGTGAATAAAGATATTTATGTCACGGTTCCACGCGCTCAAGAAAACGCTTTAAAAATAGACTTGGAACTCGATAAATTCTTGGAAGCAGGTGTTGTAAAAGGTCAGGTGGTTGGCGAGTTGTTGGTTAAGCTCGGCGATGAAGTGATTGAACGTCATTCTGTAATTGCTGCTGAAACGGTAGAAAAAGGCGGTATTTTTACCGTACTTTGGAGTAAAGTGCGTTTGTTAATTGCAAAAATTGGGGGTTAATATGGCTAATATCGTGTTGAATGATATACAGGTACCAGAACAACAAGCACCCAAAATTGAATTTCCTTGTGATTACCCGATTCGTATTATGGGCGAGTCGAGCACAGAGTTTTTGCAAACGGTTTTAGCGATTGTTGAGCAACATGCCAAAATCCCTGACCGTGAATCTATTCGTATGCGCGATAGCAGCAAAGGCCGGTTTGTCAGTGCGCATGTGATTATCGAGGCGACGTGTGCTGAACAGTTGCACGAATTGCATCTTGCGCTAAGAGAATATAAAGCGGTAAAAATGGTTCTGTAATGTCATCGCAAACCTTAATCGTGCGTGACTGGGGTGTTCAAGACTACCCAACCATGTGGCAAAACATGCGCGATTTTACCGATAGCCGCAGCAGTGACCAAATTGATGAATGTTGGCTGCTAGAGCATCAGCCCGTGTTTACCTTGGGGCAAGCGGGCAAAGAATCGCATATCTTATACACTTCCGATATT
This sequence comes from uncultured Spongiibacteraceae bacterium, assembly GCA_964568295.1. Classification (GTDB taxonomy): domain Bacteria; phylum Pseudomonadota; class Gammaproteobacteria; order Pseudomonadales; family DT-91; genus DATCSZ01. Next base: position 8,663 of record CAZMQC010000056.1, read on the forward strand.
CCGATTATTCATACCGATCGCGGCGGTCAAGTGACTTATCACGGCCCTGGTCAATTAATGATGTATTGGCTGATTGATTTGAAGCGCAAACAACTGGGCGTGCGTGATTTTGTCGCAATTATGGAGCAAGCGATTATCCAGTTATTGCAGCGCTACCAGTTACAAGGGCATTTAAAAGACGGCGCGCCAGGTGTGTACGTGAATAACGATAAAATTGCGTCCTTGGGTTTACGTGTGCGCAAAGGCTGCACTTATCACGGATTAGCACTGAACATCTGTGCTGATTTACAACCATTTCATCAAATCAATCCTTGTGGTTATGCTGGTTTACAAATGGTGAACTTACAAGACTTACTCAATAAGCCTGCCTCATTCGCGCAAGTGCGTGACGAATTGCTTGCGATTTTTTGCCAATTGCTAGATTATCAAACCGTTCAATAACCCTCTTTCAAAGTGAGAATTTTATGACTACGCCTATTTTGGTTTTGTTGGTTTTATGTGTATTGCCGATTGTATTTTCGTCTTTTAGCGGTTACTGCCGTTTTAAGCAATTTGGTGATGTGGATAATAAAAATCCGCG
>CAZMQC010000057.1:0-9172 GCA_964568295.1 uncultured Spongiibacteraceae bacterium
GCACCGATATAAACGATACCCGATGCGTCAAGTTTATTTAACGCAGCTTCACCCACATTCGGAATATCCGCAGTGATTTCTTCAATACCTAATTTGGTATCACGCGCAATACACTGTAATTCTTGAATATGAATAGTCGTTAAACGATCTTCTTGTACAACACGCTCAGACACTAAAATAGAGTCTTCGTAGTTATAGCCGTTCCAAGGCATAAATGCGATACGCATATTTTGCCCAAGCGCCAACTCACCCATATCAACTGATGGGCCGTCTGCTAGAATATCGCCACGAACAATAATATCGCCTTGTTTAACCACTGGACGTTGGTTAATACAGGTGTTTTGGTTCGAACGCGTATATTTAATCAAGTTATAAATATCAACTGGCGCCTCATCTGGTCCACATTCGTTATCGTTAACACGAACAACAATGCGGCCAGAATCGACGGTATGCACAACACCGCCACGTTTCGCTACTGCACAAACGCCTGAGTCACGTGCAACAATACGCTCCATACCAGTACCTACAAGAGGCTTGTCCGATTTAAGCGTTGGCACTGCTTGGCGCTGCATGTTAGAACCCATCAAGGCACGGTTAGCGTCATCGTGCTCTAAGAACGGTACCAAGGAAGCCGCAACCGACACAACTTGACGTGGCGACACGTCCATATATTGAACGCGATCCGCAGTTGTAACGGTAAACTCATTTTCGAAACGCACTTCAACTAAGTCTTCAACCAAGCGACCTTCGTTATCGAGTTTGGCTGACGCTTGCGCGATAACGTAGTTAGATTCGTTAATCGCTGACAAGTATTCGATTTCGTCGGTAACTTTGCCGTCCACTACGCGAACGTATGGGCTTTCCAAAAAACCATAGTCATTGGTTTTCGCATACGTTGCTAGCGAGTTGATCAAACCGATGTTTGGACCTTCAGGCGTTTCGATTGGACATACACGACCGTAATGGGTTGGGTGGACGTCACGTACTTCAAAGCCTGCTCTTTCACGCGTCAGACCACCAGGGCCTAATGCTGATACACGGCGTTTATGGGTAATCTCAGATAATGGATTATTCTGATCCATAAACTGTGACAATTGGCTTGAGCCAAAGAACTCTTTGATTGCCGCCGCAACGGGTTTAGCGTTAATTAAATCTTGTGGCATTAAGCCTTCAGATTCAGCTTGTGACAATCTTTCTTTCACCGCACGCTCAACACGCACCAAACCAACACGGAATTGGTTTTCGGTCATTTCGCCAACCGAACGTACACGACGGTTACCTAAATGGTCGATATCGTCAACAATGCCTTTACCGTTACGAATAGCGATAAGCATCTTAACGACGTCAACAATATCTTCACGACTTAATGTGCCTTCACCAATGATCTCTTCACGACCTAGACGACGATTGAATTTCATGCGTCCAACGTCAGACAAGTCATAACGCTCATGCGAGAAGAAAAGATTTTGGAATAAGTTTTCAGCAGAATCTTTGGTTGGTGGCTCACCAGGACGCATCATGCGGTAGATTTCAACTAACGCACTTAATTCGTCATAGCTAGGATCAATACGTAACGTGTCAGAAATGAACGGACCGCAATCTAATTCGTTGGTGTAAAGTGTTTGGAAACCTTGCACGCCTGCTTTGCTCATTTTTACTAGCAAATCTTCGGTAATTTCGGTATTACACTCTACAATCACTTCACCCGTTTCGGTGTTGATAATATCTTTTGCCAACACTTTGCCAATCAAGTATTCAACAGGCACAACCAATTCAGTAATTTTGGCTTTTTCGATTTGGCGAATATGACGACTGGTAATACGACGTCCTTGCTCAACCAACACCGCGCCTTTTTTATCGGTAATTTCAAAAGAAGCTACTTCACCGCGCATACGCTCAGGAATAAGCTTCAATACGAATTGATCGTCTTTGCGTTCAATCTCGTTGACCTCATAGAACATATCAAGAATATCTTGTGTTCCATAGCCAAGCGCACGCAACAAGATAGTTGCAGGTAATTTACGGCGTCTGTCGATACGCACATAAACTAAGTCTTTAGGATCAAATTCAAAATCCAACCACGAACCACGGTAAGGGATAATACGCGCTGAATAAAGCAATTTGCCCGATGAATGGGTTTTGCCTTTATCATGATCGAAGAACACACCCGGTGAACGGTGTAGCTGAGAAACGATAACACGCTCTGTACCGTTAATAACGAATGTGCCGTTATCGGTCATCAGAGGGATTTCACCCATGTAAACTTCTTGTTCTTTGATATCTTTAATCGCTTTGTTTGACGAATCTCTATCATAGATAATCAAACGAACACGTACACGTAATGGTACGGAGAAGGTAACACCTCTTAATTGACATTCAGCAACATCAAAAACAGGTTGTCCTAAGGAATAACTAACATACTCTAATGCAGCATTGCCTGAATAACTTACGATTGGAAAAATAGATTTAAATGCTGCTTGCAAACCGATGTCAGCGCGCTCATCGCTGCGTACATCAGCTTGGGTAAATTTTCGATAAGAATCTAATTGGATTGCCAACAAATACGGCACATCCATGGTTTGCTGGAATTTTCCGAAGCTTTTGCGAATTCGCTTTTTTTCTGTATATGAGTATGCCATTGGTGCTCCCCACGTCTCGAGAGAAAATTTAGTTTGCTTAAAAATGTCGCTTCAAGCATCTCAGAGGGTCCCTGAGAAATAATTAAACGCAAAAAGGCTGACGGCAAAAGCCATCAGCCCAAATCATTAAACAATGATTAACAACATAATTGTTGGCAAAAATTATTTAATTTCAACCTTAGCACCAGCTTCTTCCAATGCTTTTTTAGCTGCTTCTGCATCATCTTTAGAAACGCCTTCTTTGATGGTGCTTGGCGCGCCGTCAACCGCTGCTTTAGCTTCTTTCAAGCCTAAACCAGTCAATTCACGTACCGCTTTGATAACGTTTACTTTCTTATCGCCAGCTTCAGCCAAGATAACATCAAATTCTGTTTGCTCTTCAGCTGCGCCGCCTGCGTCTGCGCCACCTGCTACTACAACTGCTGCTGCAGCTGCTGAAACGCCGAATTTTTCTTCCATTGCTGAGATTAATTCAACAACATCTTTTACAGACATTTCAGCAATTGCATTAATGATATCGTCTTTTGTTAAGGACATGATCTTGTTCCCAATTTAAATAATGAATTAAATAACAACTTAAAATAATTAAGCTGCTGATTGTTCTTTCTGGTCGCGAATTGCAGCAATCGTACGAACCAATTTGCCTGCGGCGGCTTCTTTCATCACGCTCATCAGTTTTGCAATTGCTTCGTCGTAAGTTGGCAAACTTGCCAATAAAGATACATCGGTCAACGTACCTTCAAATGCTGCCGCACGAATTTCCAGCGCTGCATGTTTCTTAGCGAATTCTTTTAGAATACGCGCGCCCGCACCTGGATGGTCGGTAGAAAATGCAATTAAGCTTGGGCCAACAAATGAATCACTTAAGCATTCAAATGCTGTACCTTGCACAGCGCGTTTTGCCAACGTATTACGCACCACACGAATAGACACGCCATTCGCAGTTGCTTCTTTACGTAGCAATGTCATGTTGTTTACGCTAATGCCACTTGCACCAGCAACAACAGCAGACAACGCACCGCTTGCAGCTTGCTGGACTTCAGCGACAATCGCTTTTTTGTCTTCAAGTCCGATAGCCACTTGTTTACTCCCAATTTAGCCAAAGGCTAGTTTACTTTTAACAGCTTTCGCTGCATTGTTTCGGCGGGTTAAGCTATGCTTTTCCACCATCTGCGTAGACTTGCTTTCGCGCATTAAGCTTTCGCATCTACGGTCTTTGACGGTCCAGCTAAAAGCTGGAACCCCAAAGTTCTTTTTTGCTTAATTAGAAACTTAAGCTAGAAATATCTAAAGCCAAACCTGGCCCCATGGTCGAAGATAAAGTGATCTTCTTCATGTAAACACCTTTCGATGTTGAAGGTTTAGCACGTTTAAGATCGGCCAATAGTGCTTCTAAGTTTTCTTTCACTGCTTGCGCATCAAAAGACAATTTACCTAAACCACCATGAATAATGCCGTTTTTGTCGGTGCGGTAGCGTACTTGGCCCGCTTTAGCGTTATTGATTGCTGTTACTACGTCAGCAGTCACAGTACCTGTTTTAGGGTTTGGCATTAAACCACGCGGACCTAAAACTTGACCTAAAGCACCCACTACACGCATTGCGTCAGGGCTTGCAATCACAACATCAAAGTCCATCATCCCGCCTTTGATTTGTTCTGCTAGATCTTCCATACCTACGAAATCAGCACCCGCTGCTTTTGCAGCTTCAGCGTTATTACCCGCTGTAAATACCGCTACGCGCACAGTTTTACCATTACCATTAGGCAGTGTGGTTGCACCACGTACTTGTTGGTCTGATTTACGTGCATCAACACCTAAATTAACCGATACGTCGATATTTTCTTCAAATTTAACGACTGACAACTCTTTTAACAAAGCTACCGCTTCTTCAACTGAGTACAATTTGCCAGCTTGTAATTTAGCGTTAATTGCTTTTTGACGTTTTGTTAACTTTGCCATGCCATTAACCCTCAATCTCAATGCCAGAACTACGTGCTGTACCAGCAATAATTTTTACTGCTGCTTCTAAATCGGTAGCATTCAAATCTGCCATTTTTGTTTTGGCAATTTCTTCTACCTGCGCACGTGTTACCTTACCTACTTTCTTGGTATTAGGCACACTTGAACCGCCTTTTAAGCCAGCTGCTTTAAACAATAAAACTGCTGCTGGAGGACTTTTCTTAACAAAGGTAAAACTACGGTCAGAATAAACTGTAATCACAACAGGAATCGGAAGACCTGGCTCCATACCTTGTGTTTCAGCGTTAAACGCTTTACAGAATTCCATAATATTTACACCGCGTTGACCTAGTGCAGGACCAACTGGTGGACTTGGATTCGCTTTACCAGCGGCTACTTGTAGCTTGATATAAGCTTCAACTTTCTTTGCCATTTTACACTCCCATGGGTTTTAACGCTTTTCAGCTCCCCAATACTTAAAATTTAGGTTTTCTCAACTTGTGAGAAACCCACTTCTACAGGCGTAGAACGCCCAAAAATCTGTACTGCCACTTGCAAACGGCTGCGATCGTAATCCACACCTTCAACCACTGCGTTAAAGTCATTAAATGGCCCATCGACCACACGCACAACCTCACCCACTTCAAATAGGGTTTTCGGTCTTGGCGCTTCCGCACCTGCTTGCACGCGCTGTAAAATTGCTTGCGCTTCTTTTTCGGTAATTGGCGCTGGCTTATCCGCCTTACCGCCAATAAAACCCATAACGCGCGGCGTTTCTTTGACCAAATGCCAACTATCGTCATTCAGCTCCATATTCACCAATACATAGCCAGGGAAGAATTTGCGCTCACTTTTACGCTTCTGCCCAGCACGCATTTCTACCACCTCTTCCGATGGCACTAAAATCTCGCCGAAATGCTCTTGCATTCCGTGCAACTCAATTCTTTCTTCAAGTGATGCTTTTACTCTTTTTTCAAAACCAGAATAAGCATGCACCACATACCAACGCTTCGCCATGTTCTTCTCCTAGCCAATAATCAGAGCAACAATTTTCACTAAAACCCAGTCCATCATCCACAACATCAACGCCATGAACAAAACAACGGCAACCACAATTAAAGTAGTTTGATTGGTTTCTTGCTGAGTAGGCCACACAACGCGACGAATCTCACTACGAGACTCTTTTACCAATCGTGCAAACGATTCACCTTGACTGGTCTTAAGCAAGATAAAGCCCGCAACAACCGCCATAGGAATTAGCGCCAATGCGCGCTCAAACACTGAAAAATCATTAGCATAAAAACTATTGCCATAAACACCAATAGCGACTATCAAAGTCGCTACAACCCATTTGGCAATATTCAAAGCACCGCTATCTGTTTTTACTTGCGCATTACTCATATTTCGCCCTGAACTAAAGAATGGCAGGCCAGGAGGGACTCGAACCCCCGACATTCGGTTTTGGAGACCGACGCTCTACCAACTGAACTACTGGCCTATTACTGCAAAAAAGAGGCGAGATATTACACCCACCAATAGAATGTGTCAACATTTAAATTGGAGCTCAAGAACGGAGTTGAACCGTCGACCTCACCCTTACCAAGGGTGTGCTCTACCAACTGAGCTACTTGAGCCTGGAGCGGATAGCGGGAATCGAACCCGCATCATCAGCTTGGAAGGCTGAGGTTCTACCACTAAACTATATCCGCAATCTGATACTACTGTGGTAAGTGGTGGTGAGGGGTGGATTCGAACCACCGAAGCTCGCGCGTCAGATTTACAGTCTGATCCCTTTAGCCACTCGGGAACCTCACCTTGAACATCGAGAAAATGGAGCTGGTGACACGAATTGAACGCGCGACCTACTGATTACAAGTCAGTTGCTCTACCTACTGAGCTACACCAGCTTTATCAAATAAACTCTCAATCAAGAGGTGGCGAATTCTAGTTGATTGATTCCATAAGCGCAAGCTCTTGGCATGAAATTTCTTGTTTTTTTATGGTTTTTTCAACTTTTACAAAAGAATCGATTTTTTTATCAATTTCTTGTAATTGAGCATCGCTTAAAATTTCGCCAACTCCCAGCCAATAGGCTTTTTTCTCTCTTACGCGCTCAACCATTTTGGCGTTATAGCCTTGTGCAATTCTTTCTCGCAGAATCGCCTTGGCTGATTCCGCGTTACCATAGAATCCTAGTGAAATCGCATTCTCATATTCACCCGCCTCACTCACCAAAAAGCTATCAATGCGTCTATCTTGCAGTTGTTTAAGCACTAACAATGCTTCTTTGCGTGTTTTATGTGCCGGGATATAGATCCAGTTAACCGCCGGCAGCTTAATATTGAGCTGCACCACTTTGGACTGCACACCGCGCTCAGTCAAATCCAAACGCCCTTGCCTTGCAGAAATCACTTCTGGATAGCTACCAACAACATAGCATTGGTTAATCACAGCCGGCTTATAGTCGGCTGCTTCTGTTTCAGACACAGAAGTTGGCTTAATGATTGGTTTTTCCTGAACAATCTCTATCGATTTATTTTTATCGAGCAAGCGCAGCGACTCAACCGAACTAAAATCAAATGCTGAAGCCTGTTCAGGCTGCTCATTACCTAAGTATTCCTTTTGAAAATTAAACCAAACAAACACTAGGGCATTCAGTATGAGCAAAAATAGAATTAACCAACGCATAAAATTTCCATGACTCTTATTTTAGGTAAAGTATAAAGCGTTTATCTCATGATTGCATCGCGATGCGCAACAATCCATCCAAAACCAAGGTTGGGTTATGCACGGTATCGGATAGCGGGTAATTTAATGCAGCACCACCTGTTGTGTAAATCACACCATCTTTATAGAGTGACTTGAATAACACTATTTCACTTTCTAGCCAACGGGTAATCATGGTATGAATACCATTTTGAACGGCTTGAGTCGTATTTTTCCCGTAACACAAACTAGAGCGGTCTTGCTCAACAGAAATCTTAGCCGTCGCACCAATCAGAGCTTCTTGCATCACATAATGGCTAGGCACAATAAAGCCACCTTGATGTAACCCACGATCACCAACGACATCCAAGGTAATCGCCGTGCCAAAATCAATCACACAAACGGGCTTTAATTCAGCCAAATAAAACGCCTCGACCATAGCAATCCAGCGATCAACACCCAAGCGCGATGGTTCTTGATAGCTATTGGTTAAGCCCAACAACTGTGTTGTGCTGTGTATTTGCCGAAACTCGCAGTCACTGAACACGGCTTTTATTTCTTCAACCACTTGCTCAGCAGCCACATTGGCAACCATTACTTTGCGAATTGGATATGTTTGTCGCAGATCAACTAATGAAGCACTGTCCTCATGTCCATTTCCCGTCCCTAAACTAACCAACATATTTGCAGTATCAACTAACTTCCATTTATAAGTTGTATTGCCAATATCAATAGCTAACAGCATTCTACTTCAACCTAAGCGAAACTTCGCCACTGTTGTGTAACTGCAAGCCGTTAACCGTTTGCAATTGAATATAGCCTTGGGCATTAACGCCTTTCGCCACACCAAACTCCATTTTATCGCCCACATGTAAAACAACATCTCTATCATAAAATGCGTCGTAACAAGCCCATTGCTCTGCAAAAGCAGCAAATCCATTTGCTTCAAATAGCGGCAAATTAATCAACAGTCGCTTTAACACCGCCGCAACAACCAAATTGCGATCAAGCAAACGTCCCTGCAAATGACGCAAAGACGTCCAAGGCTGGTCTATACCCGTTTCAGTACCATCCTGAATATTAGCATTAATACCAATACCAATAATCACATGACATTCTCCATTCGGGTCGCCACCTAGCTCTAGCAAAATGCCACCAAGCTTTTTATTTTGGTACAGAATGTCGTTAGGCCATTTAAGTTTAAGTGGAATAGCGAACAATTCGTGTAATGCTTCAATAACGCTAATGCCAACCACTAAACTTAGCCCCTCAAGAGCGCTTAACCCCGCACTAAAGCGCCAGAACAAAGACATATAGACATTGCTATATTGAGGGCTAAACCAAGCTTTCCCCCTTCTTCCACGTCCAGCAAGCTGCTGTTCAGCCAAGACAATATAACCGCTATCAAGAGCTTGCTTTGCTACAAGTTTATTAAGGTAGGTATTGGTAGAATCAATCGTATCTAAAATCTCAATCACACCTTCATATTGCGGAAAATGTGATTTTATTTGCTCCGCAGAAAGCAAGTTAAGAGCTTGAGCAAGGCGATAGCCTTTACCCTTTAAAGATTCGATGTTTAAATTTTTATCTTCGCTGATTTTTTTTATTTGCTTCCAAACTGCCGCTCTACTGATTCCTAAGCGCTCGCCCAAATATTCACCCGAATAGTATTTGCCATCGGCTAGAATCGAAACAAGCACATCTTGAACTGAATTATTCATATCCTAAACAAGCAAAAAGGAAAGATTCTAACACTAAAACAGCCTTTTCCCCACTTAAGATTTTCGTTAGCGTTGTATAATTTCGCTCAATAAAAAACCCCATCCATTTTTAGTGGATGGGGTTTTGATGTTAGAAGCTTGGCGAT
>CAZMQC010000058.1:0-9144 GCA_964568295.1 uncultured Spongiibacteraceae bacterium
GACGCTTGCCCTAAGCCAGTTCGGGAAATTATTAGTCGCGCTGCTATACGTTGTCAGCAGCCTGCGATATTTGTTGCTAATCATTTAATCCCCTTGCCCAACTCGCCTTTTTTGCGTTCTTTTCAGGTTCAGCAAGGTTTTGATGTAGCTGATAACGAAATTGTTTTGCGCTGTGAAGAGAATGATTGCGTGGTCAGCGGCGATATTCCACTTGCTCAGCAAGTATTAGCCAAGCACGCCAGCATTTTTGTCATCACCCCTTACGGCGAGCAATTACATAAAAACAATATTCAACAACGCCTTGCCATGCGAAACTTAATGCAAAGTATGCGCGATGATTACGCCATGCAAAGCAAAGGCAAACCCGCTTTCAGTCAGCAAAATAGCCAAGCGTTTGCTAATTTACTGGATAAATATTTACTCAAACAGACCAAACCATGAAAGCTAATCAACCGTGTTTATGTGGGCGCAACGCCGTATGGAAAGATTGTTGCGGTCGTTTTCTTGAACAACAACAAAACCCTAAAACAGCCGAGCAATTAATGCGTTCGCGCTATTGTGCTTACGCCTTAGGCGGGCATGGCGAATACTTGTTAAAAACATGGTTTCCAGCCACCGCTGAGGGTTTGACCGTGGAAGATTTATCGGAAAAAAACACGGATTGGTTGCAGTTAGAAGTCTTGGACAAAACCCAGCAGGGAAATAAAGCCAGCGTCGAATTTAAAGCATGGTATCGCAGCGATGAGGCCGATGCGGTTATGCTCGACGGTATAACAATGAAAGCGCTACACGAAAAATCAGCGTTTACGCGCGTAGCAGGACGTTGGTTGTATATTGGCGGCGAAATTAGATAGATATTGACTAATATACTTTACATCATGTAGATTAAACGCATAAATGTAAACTATATTAGCCAATTATGAACTTTGCAGAACTTGCAGCTACCCTTCGCCAACGGCGCATTGAAAAGAATATTTCCCAACAGCAAATGGCGGAACATATTGGCGTTTCGCGCGCCACTATCAATGCGTTTGAAAATGCGCGGTCAGCCGATATTGGTTTGCGGAAGGTGTTGAAAATTATAGACTATCTTGGCTATGAAGTTGCCATCCGAGATAAATCCCCTTTCCCCACCTTTGAAGAGTTGCTAAGAGAACAAACACATGGAAGATAAATTACACGTTTTCGCCAACAGCAAAGAGGTTGGGCAACTATTTAAAGAAGATCAGAGTTACATTCTTCGTTATCAAGAGCAGGCTTGCGCCAATGATTTTATTTCATTAACGATGCCTGTCAGGCGGCAAGAATATACTCACCATCATCTACATCCCATTTTTGAAATGCATCTGCCAGAGGGCTATTTATTAGCGCTCTTAAAACGCCATTTTGCTAAGATCATTGGTTCTAGTGATTTTGATTTACTACGATTAATTGCTCCCAGTGTTCGGGGGCGATTGCAGTATGCTTTTAGTAGCTCAATGCCAGAGCCATTATCTTTACATGATTTATTACACTCTAAAGACCAAGCGCTCTTCCAAGAGCTGGTGCAACGTTTCGCTTTGCACTCTCCTATTAGCGGCGTACAACCTAAAGTACTTGCTAACATTTTGAACAAAGCCACCTTAAAGCTAGAGCAGTATATTGTAAAAGCATGGGGCGAAGAATATCCGCAACTTGCGGTTAACGAGTATTGGTGTATGCGTGCTGCAACATTAGCCAATATACCCGTGCCTGAATTCTACATTTCAGATGACAAGCGTTTATTTATCATGAAACGCTTTGATACTGATAGCTCAGGCAAGGCCTTAGGGTTTGAAGACTTTTGTGTATTGCAAGCAAAAAGTCGCGATCAGAAGTATCAAGGTAGTTACGAGCAGCTGGTTAAAACCTTATGCCATTTTGTTTCGCCACAACATAAACAAATAGCCTTGCAACACTTTTTTAAAATGATCGTGCTTAATCAGTATTTGCAAAATGGCGATGCGCACTTAAAAAACTTTGGCGTTTTATATGAAGGCAGTGAAAATATTTGGTTAGCACCCGCTTATGATATAGTCAGTACAACCGCTTATATCCGTAATGATCGTTCAGCATTACTGCTTATGGGTAGCAATAAATGGTGGAGCAAAAAATACCTATTGCAATTTGGCGTCCAAGTTTGCGAGCTAACTAAACAACAAGCCAACATGCTATTTGATGAATGCATAAACGCCTTAAAACAGACTCAGCAAGAAATCGAGACGGCTCTCATTCAAACTCATTCAGCGGACGAAACAAGCATATTACAGCATTTACTATTGTTATTAGATAAGGCAGGCGCATAATTTAATAACAATCTAACGAGAACAAACCATGGCAATTCAATATGATTGGCTTTACCAAACCGCGCGCAAACGCTTCGAGTCCGAACAAGCTTTTGAGGATTTTCTGCCGCAATGCTTAAGCGATGAACAACTTAAAGCCAAATCCGATGGTGAGTATTTATCGGCAATGACCCAGCGGGTATTTCAGGCGGGCATGACGCACTCGGTAGTCAATGCAAGGTGGCCAGCGTTCGAAAAAGCCTTTTGGGGATTTGAGCCTGAAAAAATGGTGTTATTAAGCCCCGAACAGATTGAGCAATTTGCCCAAGACAAAACCTTAATTCGCCACTTAACCAAAATGCGTACTATTCCAGAAAATGCGCAAATGATTTTGAATATTTACCATGAAACCCATAAGCATTTTGGTGAGTTTTTAGCCGATTGGTCTGTGAGCGATACCATCGGTTTATGGAAATTTTTAGCCAAACGCGGCTCTCGTTTAGGTGGGCGCTCAGCCGCAGGCTTTTTGCGCTTAGCGGGTAAGGATACTTTTATCCTGAGCAGTGATGTGGTTGCGCGACTAATCGCGAATGGCATTATAAACACACCGCCGACCAGCCAAGCGGACTTATTATTAGTACAAAACGCTTTTAATGATTTACAGCAACAATCGGGGCGTCCGCTATGCCAACTTTCGTCGATGTTGGCTCTCAGCATTCATCCTACTTTTTAACTAAGCCATTAATATCCCTACAAAAAATAAGCCTCTTAAAACGCTTGTTTGTACATTCCCACGCTCTATAATGCCTTTGTCAGCTCGGATTGAGCGTGTTATTAAGCATAAGAGGTAAATTGTATGGAAATCGGTACGATTAAAATTGCAGACATCCCAAACCAACAAGCCGCAGACACAATTACTCAAGCGTTAACCGCTGTAAATGGTGTGATTAGCGCCCGCGTTTCTTTAGCAGGCAAACGTGCTTCAGTTAACTTTGAAGCCGATAAAACTTCGATTGATGATTTAAAACAAGTTGTAGTTAACAGTGGTTTTGAATTGGCTTTAGCCCACGGCGAAGGCGGTCATTGCTGTGGCGGCTGCGGCGGCTGATAATTTGGGCAACAAGCGTTGCCCTTTTTATTCCACTCCACATTCCTTACTCTCAAGTTCGTTTAATTAGCAAACCTAGCATCAATAAAAACAAGCCCATAAAAGCAAGCGACCAAAACGCCGCTGCCGCTAGTAATGCTAGTTGCACATCAAGTTGCAGCAACGATAAACGCAAAATCGCTGCTAGATTGATCAAAATGACTAAACCAAAAATCCATGGCAAGGCATTCGGACTTTTCAGCTCTTTGTGCATTCGACCACGCGCCATCACGGTAAATGTCAGAGTACCCAATGCGCCCACGCTGATCGCGTGATAAGCATAACTCAGCGGGTATTGCTGCCATAACAGACTGCAGGCAATCAGTAACCAAGCTATCGGCAGCCAACTATAGCCGACGATGAGCGCTAAAATATCTGCTCTAGCGTAACAGCTCCAAACTTGCCAACGATACAAACGCAGCAAAGCAATGCTAGCGCTAACTATCATCAATACCGCTGTAACTCCAGGAATCCAAGCCGTTAAAACCGCATTGCTTAACGCCGTTGCCAACAAGCTGAGTAGTCCCAGCGCTTCTAAACGCTGCTGAATTCTATCTACCACAATATTTTTTTCTTGCTGCAAATAAATGCCAACCGCAGGCCCAATCATGCGCCCACCCATAAAAAACATCAGCGCACTTAATAGTAAAATCGCCTCAAATAATAACGAACGATTCAGCGCGTAATAAGGCAAGTTCAAACCATTAAGTCCGTGAATAACCGTTAGAATAGCGGCCAGCGACATCACCACAATCCCCACAGTGCGATTAGACCAGCGTTTAGCCGCGCGTAAAAAAACGGGAATTACTTTCCAGAGCAGCAACGCAAAAAAGCCAAGATTAAAAACAGTGCTAACAATATGTTGCGGCGCAAACCAATAACTAAGCCGCGCCAATAACCAAACACCAATAATGCTAAACGCAAACTGCCTTGTTTGGGGCCCTAAGATATAACCCGCAACCACCGCCATGGCAAAACCAAAAATCATTTCATGCCCATGGTTAGCGGGCGTTTGCAAACCGGCTGGCAAGCTTAGCCATTGCATTTGCCCAGCAACAGTTAAAGGCAAAATCAAAGCCGCATGCAAAGCGGCGATGGGAAACCAATATTGATTGGCAAAAGGTTTATCATTCAAATAACTCATGCTTAGCGTCTCTAACGGCTTTGCCACAAAATACCACTATTGAACCTAAAACCGAATAGCCAAAGCCCGCTAACAAGCAATGCTGCGTCTTTAGAGATTTAAACGCACCGAATATGCTACAATTCCCCACTTATAACTTAGCCCTTACAACTCAACATTAAACCAGTCATCGGAGCCATTATGAGTGACGAAAAAGACCCAAATCGCATTTATTCATCAACTTTTGTTGACGGTGTAACCAAAGCGCCAGCGCGTTCTATGCTGCGTGCCGTCGGTTTCACTGATGAAGACTTCAAACGCTCGCAAGTGGGCATCGCTTCTACTTGGAGCCAAGTAACACCATGTAATATTCATATTAACGGCTTAGCCGATGAAGTCGGCAAGGGCGTATTTTTTGCAGGCAACAAGCCTGTTATTTTTAACACCATCACCATTTCAGACGGTATCGCCAACGGCGTACAAGGCATGAAATACTCGCTAGTTTCGCGCGAAGTCATTGCTGACTCCATCGAAACTGTAGCGGGTTGCCAAGGCTTTGACGGTTTAATCACCATCGGCGGCTGCGATAAAAACATGCCTGCTTGTATTATCGCTATGGCGCGTTTAAATCGCCCTTCCTTGTTTATTTATGGCGGCACCATCAAACCCGGCAAAGACCACACCGACATCGTTTCTGTCTTTGAAGCGGTAGGCGCCAATGCACGTGGCGACTTAACCGAACAACAAGTGATTGATATTGAGAAGAAAGCGATTCCAGGCCCAGGTTCTTGCGGCGGCATGTACACCGCCAACACTATGGCATCAGCAATTGAAGCACTGGGTATGAGCTTGCCCGGCAGCTCTTCACAAGATGCAATTTCAGCGGAAAAACGTGCGGATTGTGAAGCCGCAGGTAAAGCGATTAAAAACTTGCTGCAAAAAAATATTCGCCCAAGCGATATTATGACGCGCAAAGCGTTCGAAAACGCGATTACCGTTGTTATCACGCTAGGCGGTTCAACCAACGCCGTTTTACACTTATTGGCGATGGCTGATGCGGTAGGCGTTGAGCTAAGCATTGATGATTTCACAAAAATTGGTCAACGCGTGCCTGTATTAGCCGATTTGCGTCCATCGGGTCGTTATATGATGTCTGAGTTAAACGAGATTGGCGGTGTGCAGCCGTTGATGAAACGTTTATTAGACAAAGGCTTATTGCACGGCGATTGCTTAACCGTTACGGGTAAAACTTTGGCAGAAAACTTGGCGGACGTTCAAGACTACCCTGCTGGTCAAGACATCATTGCGCCTTTCGAAAAACCATTAAAAGCCGATAGCCACTTGCGCATCTTAAAAGGCAACTTGTCGCCAACAGGCGCAGTCGCCAAAATTACTGGGCAAGAAGGTACACGCTTTAGCGGTAGCGCACGTGTATTTAACTCCGAAGAGCAAGCGATGGCGGCTATTTTGGACGGCACGGTTATTGCAGGCGATGTGGTTGTTATTCGCTACGAAGGTCCTAAAGGCGGCCCTGGCATGCGTGAGATGTTATCACCGACTTCGGCTATTATGGGGCGCGGCTTGGGTAACGATGTTGCGTTAATTACCGATGGTCGCTTCTCAGGTGGCAGCCACGGCTTTGTGGTGGGTCACATCACGCCAGAAGCGATGGTCGGCGGCCCAATTGCACTAGTGCAAGATGGCGACAAAATCACCATTGATGCGGTAAAAGACGAAATTATCTTAGACGTTTCCGACGAAGAAATGGCTAAGCGTCGCGCCGCATGGGTTGCGCCAGAACCTAACTTTAAGCGTGGCGTGTTAGCTAAATACGCGAAAAGCGTGGGTAGCGCAGCATTGGGCGCAATTACCGATGCAATTGAATAAGGAAATTAATTCACAAAAAAGCGGGGCATCATCCCCGCTTTTTTGCTTTCCGCTTTAAGAAAAACTTAACTTTGCCGCGTTAATTTAATCAATTGATTATGCGAATACGACAGCTCTTTTAAGGCGCTCCAATAAACATTGCGTTTAAACGATACCACTTGTTTGAGCGGGTACCAGTAATTCACCCAACGCCAATTATCAAACTCGGGGCGCGACTGTAAATTCAGCTTAATCGACTCTTCGCCCGATATATGCTGCAATAAAAACCAACGTTGTTTTTGCCCGATACATAACGGCCAAGAGCCACGTCTTTGCAAGCGTTTAGGCAGACGATAACGCAGCCAATCTTCAGTTTGCGCAACGATTTTCACATCATGCGGCAACAAGCCCAATTCTTCATATAATTCACGATACATGGCTTGTTCTATGGTTTCGCCATATTGGATACCGCCTTGCGGGAATTGCCAAGCATTTTGACCGTAACGCTTGGCCCACAATACTTGCCCCTCACCGTTCGCTACAATTATTCCAACATTGGCCCGAAAGCCTTGTTCATCAATCACGTTAAATTCCCACCACAGCTATTTTGCTGTTTGACAATAGCGCACACATAATCAATGATGCCGCTCTTAAATAATGCCTCATTGTAAATGGTTTTTAACTCTTTTCACTCTAAAATTATGACTACTTTAGCAATTTTTGATTTAGATAATACATTATTAAACGGCGATAGCGACCACAACTGGGGGGAATTCCTTGTTGAACAAGGCATTGTTGATAAAACCGTCTATCAACAAGCCAACGATTTGTTTTACCAACAGTATCAACAAGGTACTTTAGATAACGATGCCTTTTTAGCGTTTGTGTTAAAGCCACTCAGTGAGCATCCGCTGGAGCAACTGCAACAATGGCACCAACAATTTATGCAGGAAAAGGTACAGCAAATGTTGTTACCCAAGGCGCAAGCTTTATTGCAAAAACATCGCGACCAAGGGCATTTGTTGTTAATCATTACCGCCACCAATGCCTTTATTACCCGCCCGATTGCACAACTATTAGGGGTTGATGCGATTTTAGCCACCGAACCTGAAATGATTGATGGTCGTTATACAGGCAAATATACGGGTACAGCGTGTTTTCGTGAGGGTAAGGTAACGCGTTTAAATGAGTGGCTTAAAGAAACAGGGCTATCGCTGAAAGGCAGTTACTTTTATAGCGATTCGCATAATGACTTGCCGCTACTGCAACAAGTTGATCACCCTGTTGCGGTGGACGCCGATGCGATTTTAACGGAACATGCTCAACAACATGGATGGCAAATCATTAGCCTGCGCGACTAGTTGGATAAAGCGCTTATGCATGTAGGATACATAGGCGCTTTCGATAAGTTACAAACGATACCAAGCTTGCGTGCGGAAGAATAAACCTAAGTAACCACGAATTTGCAAATTACCGTCTTCAATCCATAGTTTTGTACGGTAAACAACACCTTTAGTTGGATCTAACACCGTACCACCAACAAACTTGCCGTCTTTTTCATAGAGGTCTTTAATAATCACCATGCCTAAAACAGGTTTGTCTTTATCATCGCCTTGGCATTTAGTACAAATTGCAGTTTCTGGTTCTTTTAACAATTCAATCACTTTACCGTAGTACAATCCGTTTTCTTGGTAAATTTCAACAATGGATTTAGACTCGTTATGCTCGTCCACCGTGCGCCAAGTACCCGTTATACCTTGGGCATAGGAAAACGCTGAAAAAAAGAGTAGGCTTAACAACAAAATTGCAGGCATAACGCCACCTCACATTCAAAATAACTTTACAGTTAAAGATAACATGTAAAGTCAGAAAATAACTATGACACTTAAAAATTTAATTTTTAACCATAAAATCTTCATTATTTTAATCGCTGTTTTGCTAGTGAGCTGCACCAGCAATATGCAGAAAAAACTCGATGCGCGTTATGGCAAGCCTTTGCCGCCCGCCGAGCGCATGGTGAGTAGTCACTCTGACGAAGGGCAGTTTTTTCTTAACCAAGTTAAGCCAATTATTGATAGCCGCTGCGCGGTTTGTCACGGTTGTTATGATGCGCCCTGCCAACTCAAATTAACTTCACCCAACGGTATAGACCGTGGCTCGCATCTACAGTTTATTTACCAAGCATCAAGACTGACCGAAGATACGCCCAATCGTTTGGATGTGGATGCACAAACTACGCAACAATGGCGTGATAGAGGCTTTTTCCCTGCGCTGAATGAGCGCGAATCAAGTGTGGCGGCAAACTTACAAGCTAGTTTAATTTACCGCTTATTAGCACAAAAAGTAGAACACCCTTTACCTGAAACCGATGTATTGCCCGACACTTTTGACTTATCACTCAATCGCAAGCACAGCTGCCCCAAGATTGAAGAATTTAACCGCTATCAGAAAAAGCACCCGCTAGCAGGAATGCCTTATGCCTTACCCAATATATCGCTGCAAGAATTAACGATTTTAACCCAGTGGCTTGGTAACGGTGCATTGATGGCAGTTGATAACCAGCCAATTGTTGCCCTGCATAGCCAAATCCAGCAATGGGAAAGTTTGTTAAATCAAAATTCGCTTAAACACCAATTAGTCGCGCGCTATATTTATGAACACTGGTTTCTCGCTTCCTTATATTTTGACGAAGTTTCTAATAGCAA
>CAZMQC010000059.1:0-6513 GCA_964568295.1 uncultured Spongiibacteraceae bacterium
GCAATTTCCGCCAACCGCAGCCCCGAAGAATACAGCAATTCAACCATCGCTTTATCGCGTATCGCAAACCAATCATCGGCTTGATAATTCAATAAATGCGATAACTCATCGGTGTTTAAAACTTTTGGCAATTTGCGCGCAGCTTTGGGCGGACGCACACCTAAAACAGGGTTTTCGTTATGTTGACGCTGGCGAATAAAGAATTGGAAAAACTGACGCAAAGCCGATAATTTGCGTTGCAAGGTTTTACTTAATAAACCTTGGCGGTGCAACTTGCTGATATACAATCGAATATCATGGGTTTTTAGTTCAAAAGGCGATTGCTCTGCAAAAAATACAGCGGCATCGTGTAAATCGCGCTGATAACCTTCAACCGTAACCGCAGACAAACGGCGAATATGGGCAATATAATCAATATACTGCTCAATTGCCGCTTGCCACTGCGCGTTCATTAGACAAACCGAGGCAATAATTTACTGATGACATCGCCAATAAAGCCTAAAAATAGGGTGTTCATGCCCGCTTTAAAATACAGCGGATCGTTGCTTCCTAGCGTTAGCATGGCAATAGTTTTACCTTGGTCTTTAATCGGTAACACAATCGCCGAGGCAACCTCGCCTACGTCGTTACCGAATAAAAATGCCCATTCATCATCGCGGAAAACGCCGCTCATACATTGCTTACTACGCAATAAGGTTGGCATTACGCGCTCTACTTCAATAACAGAAACTACGCGACAATCGCATTTTGTTGGTTCCGCATTAGTAAATAAACTGAATTGCGCTTTATCAATCTGGAACTCGGTTTCGCAATAGCTATGTAAGCGTTTAATCAGCTCTGCCAAGCTTTTTGCTTCTAGTAAATTCAGAATCAATGCAGTGGTTTTTTTGTACAACACATCGTTGCGTTCGCCTTGTTCTAAAAACTCATTCAAACGCTTACGCATGTCAATATTGCGTTCACGCAATAAACCAACTTGGCGCTCTTGCAATGAAACCGCTGCACCTGCGCCATACGGTAAAAACAGCTCAGCTAATAAATGCTCACGCTTTAAAAAAAACGTTGGGTTTTCAATTAAAAACTGCTCAACCTGTTCAGGTTTTAGTTCAGTATTAACATTCGTTTCAGACATATTCTTCCTCTCACACTAGGGCAGCAACGATTCGCCGCGCACTAAATCGGCAACGGTTTCCCGCTGACGCACAATATAACACTGCTCTCCGTCCACCATTAATTCGGCCGCGCGACCACGGCTGTTATAGTTAGAAGCCATAGTAAAACCATAAGCACCTGCGGAAAACTGGGCGATATAGTCACCTTGCTGCAACTGTAAAGCACGGTCTTTACCAATAAAATCACCGGTTTCACACACTGGGCCAACAATATCAAACGTGGCGTTAACGCCTTGCTTATCATCGGTCACTTTTTGAATATCCATCCACGCTTGATACAAAGCAGGGCGAATCATATCGTTCATGGCCGCATCGACAATAGCAAAATGCTTATCGCCGTTGCTCTTTATATATTCTACTTGGCTAACCAAAATGCCTGCATTGGCAGCAATCGAGCGCCCTGGCTCAACAATCAACGACAAGGAACGTCCTTTTAATTTTTCCTTGAGCTGTTGAATATAATCAGTGGGATTCGGCGGCGTTTCATCTTTATAGCGCACGCCTAAACCGCCACCTAAATCAATGTGTTGCAAGTTGATGCCGTGTTGTTGCAAGGTATCCACCATGGCTAAAACGCGCTCTAGCGCGTCCAAAAACGGCTTAGTATCGGTTAATTGCGAGCCGATGTGGCAGTCAATGCCTTTAATCGTAAGACCTTGCAATTCCTTGGCGTGTAAATACACCTCTAATACTTGGCTGATATGAATACCGAATTTGTTTTCACTCAGCCCAGTTGAAATATAAGGGTGGGTTTTAGCGTCAACATCGGGATTAACACGAATAGAAATTGGCGCTTTTTTGCCCATGCTTAACGCAACTGTATTTAAGCGCTCTAATTCCGCCGCCGATTCCACGTTAAAGCAGTGAATGCCGACTTCTAAGGCGCGACGCATTTCAGCTGCGGTTTTAGCCACGCCCGAAAACACGATTTTCTCTGGTTTGCCGCCTGCTAATAGAGCACGCTCCAGCTCGCCCACAGAGACAATATCAAAGCCCGCGCCTAATCGCGCCAAAACATTTAATACCGCGATATTGGAGTTGGCTTTAACCGCATAGCAAACCAAGTCGCCTTGTTCAACCGCTTGCGCGTAACTATTAAAATGCGCTTCTAACGCGGCGCGAGAATAGATATAAAGCGGCGTACCGTAATTATCGGCAAGGCTTTTAACGCTGAGTTGTTCAGCAAATAATTGGTTGTTTTGATAAGTAAAATAAGACATGGCTCGGTTTTCACTCAGAAATCAATGTTGTTGAGAGTTCGATGGTTTTTGTGCATCTTCAGGCAAAATAAGCGGACCTTTTTGTCCGCAAGCAGACAGGCTAAGCAATAAGCACAACAGCGCCATCAGTTGAATTTTCATGCAGTCTCCACGCAATAGATGGTAAACAGTCGATCAGTAAAAGTCATTAGTGCGGCTCGATTTCATCAAGATGCTGCCTAACCGATAGCCAAGCGCCCGCATAACCGAGCAAAGCCGCCATTAACCATAACGACACGGTATCACTGAACGATAAGTTGATAATGCGAAAACTGCTATGGTAAGAATCCGCCAGCGCAGCGGCTGGGTTATTCAATAGCCACAAACAAATCAGCACAATAAAACTGGCAATCATGCCGCCGAACAAGCCATACCAAAGCCCCGTATATAAAAACGGGCGACGCACAAAGGCATCAGTTGCGCCAACTAATTTTGCCACCACGATTTCATCACGGCGATTTTCAATTTCCAAGCGAATGGTATTGCCGATAATCAGTAAAACACCCAAAGAAAGCAGTAAAACCAGTGCAAAGGTTAAGCGCTGGCCAATATTCAGCATCAAACCTAAGCGCTCTAGCCATTCCATATCAAGCTGCGCCATTTCAACAATCGGTTGCGATTGCAGCTTCGCCACCAATTCACGCGCTTGCTCGCTGGTGTTGATATGGCTTTGTGGTAGCACTTCAATCACCACTGGTAATGGATTATCGCGTAAATGCTGTAGTACATCGGCAAAACCAGAGTTGGCACGAAAATCGTGCAGCCCCTGCTCTTTGCTGATAATGCTGGTTTTGTCGATTTCCGCCCATAAGCGAATATCATTATTCAGACTTTCAATCGCTTGCTCGCTGGCGCGTTTATCCAAATACAAAGAGATTTGCGTGCTGCTATCCCACTGCTCGCCAATACTGTGGGCGTTATTTAGCAATACATAGAAAGCACTAGGCAAGGCTAAGGCAATCGCGATTACTGCGAGGGTTGCTAAGCTATTCATCGGTTTGGCGATCAGGCGTTGTATGCTGCCTTTGGCAACCCGTTGATGTTCTTTTAGCCACGCTTTGCTACGGGTTGCGAAGTTGACTTGCGATAAGCTTGCGCCGCTGGTTTCACGTTTAGCCATGTTCAACCTCCTGTAGCAAACCATCGCGTAAAGCCATAGTGCGATGTTTTAAGCGGTTGATTAAGGCTAAATCGTGTGAGGCAAGCAAAACCGTAACGCCAACATGATTAAACTGTTCAAACAGATACATGATTTCCGCTGACAACTCAGGGTCTAAGTTACCCGTAGGTTCGTCCGCCAACAAAATAGAAGGACGATGCACCACCGCGCGCGCAATGCCTACCCGTTGTTGTTCGCCGCCCGATAAAGTAATTGGATTGAGCTTTTCTTTGTTCAGCAGCCCCACTTTATCCAGCGCCGCGCGGCTACGACGAGCGATTTCACGGTGATCGTAACCCGCAATAATCAAAGGCAGCGCCACATTGTCAAACACTGTGCGATCAAATAATAATTGGTGATTTTGGAATACCACGCCAATTTTACGGCGATGGAAAGGTACGGCGCGGCGTTTGAGTTGGCTAAGATTTTGCCCGTCAACAATGACATCGCCGCGCGTAGGACGCTCCATCATCATAATCAATTTCAATAACGTACTTTTTCCCGCGCCGGAATGCCCCGTCAAAAAAACCATTTCATTTTTTTCAATATGAAAACTCAGACGTTTTAGCGCCTCGTAGCCGTTTTCATAACGCATGGTGACATTATCAAATTGAATCATAGGATTATTCGGTTATTTCAATTCTAAAAAGTCGTCATCAAACAAGGCTTCCACAAACTCTTTCGCCTCGAAAGTACGCAAATCTTCAATTTTCTCACCCACGCCAATATAGCGAATCGGCAAATTAAGCTGATGGCTAATCGCAAAAATAATACCGCCTTTCGCCGTACCATCGAGCTTGGTTAAGGTAATACCAGTGACGCCAATCGCTTCGCCGAAGTGTTTTGCTTGCGACAAGGCATTTTGCCCCGTGCCTGCGTCTAATACTAACATGACCTCATGCGGGGCGCTTTCATCCAGCTTTTTCATGACGCGCACAACTTTTTTCAGCTCTTCCATCAAGCCTTCTTTATTGTGTAAACGTCCCGCCGTATCGGCAATTAGCACGTCCACGTTACGCGCTTTCGCCGCTTGAATGGCATCGAAAATCACCGAAGCGCTATCTGCGCCAGTATGTTGCGCAATCACAGGCACGTTATTACGCTCGCCCCACACTTGCAGTTGTTCAACCGCAGCGGCTCTAAAGGTATCGCCTGCGGCAAGCATGACCGATTTTTTCTGTTGCTGGAAACGTTTGGCTAATTTACCAATGGTGGTGGTTTTACCGACACCATTTACCCCAATCATCAAAATCACGTATGGCTTTTTGCTACCATCAATCACTAACGGCGCTTCACTGGGTTTTAATACATCGGCAAGTTCTGCTTTTAAAGATTTTAACAAGGTGCGGGCGCTATCTAATTCTTTACGCGCGACTTGCTGCGTCAGGTTTTCCACGATCTTTTGCGTCGCTTCAATGCCCACATCCGACATAATTAATTGGGTTTCAATATCTTCCAATAAATCATCATCAATCTCGCGGTGGCCTAAAAATAAATTGCCCAAACCTTCCGAGAGCGCCGAACCCGTTTTGCTTAATCCGCGTTTAAGACGACCAAACAAACTGGCCTTTTCTGTTTCCGACATTGTTTATGCCTCCAGTACAGCAGAAAATGCTGACATGCTATGATTCAACTTTTTAAAAGCAGTATTCTACAATGAAACGCAGTAAATCGCCTGCAAAACCAACGCAATCAGGACAATTCCGTATCATTGGCGGGCAATGGCGTAGTCGCAAGTTACAATTTCCAGCGGTTGAGGGCTTGCGTCCCACCCCAGACCGTGTACGAGAGACCTTATTTAATTGGTTAGCCGATGATATTCAGGGCGCCACTTGCCTTGATTTATATAGCGGTTGCGGCGCGCTCGGTTTAGAGGCGTTATCCCGTGGCGCGGCGTTTTGTACCTTTGCGGATAAATCAGCGCCTGCTTTAAACGCCATTAACGCTCATTTAAAACTATTAAACGGGCAGGGCGAAACGTTATTAGGCGATTTGCCCACGAGTTTATTAGGTTTTAAACGCACGGTTAATATCGTCTTTATTGACCCGCCGTATGCCTTAGACAGCCATTTGGCTTGTTTAAACACCCTGATAGCCCAGCAACGTTTAGCGCCTAGCACATGGTTGTATTGTGAAAACGCCAGCGATAAACCCTTGCCGCCTTTACCCCATGGTTTTGAGCTGTATCGGCATAAAGTCGCAGGCGCGGTGCAATATGCCTTGTTCCGCTATCAAGCCACGGCTTAGCCGCGCAATGTTTACCTTATCATTGACCAACAATTTCGCTATGATAGCGACATCCATCATCATGAGGAAACAAGCCCATGAATAACATTATTTACCCAGGAACCTTTGATCCCGTTACCTTGGGCCACAGCAATTTAATTGAACGCGCCGCGCATTTATTTGACCATGTAATTGTTGCGGTTGCCGATAGTAAAAAGAAATCGCCGTTATTTAATTTGGACGAGCGCGTAGAACTTATCGAACTCGCCACCGAGCACTTAACCAATGTTAGTGTTATTCCGTTTACGGGTTTAATCGTTGATGTTGCGCAGCAACAGCAATGCAAAGCGGTATTGCGCGGCGTACGCAGCATGACCGATTTTGACTATGAGCTACAAATGGCGAATATGAATTCGGTGATGTATAAACGCTTTGAAACGGTTTTTTTAACGCCAGCTAATCATTTAAGCTTTATTTCTTCAACTTTAGTGCGTGAAATTGCCAGTATGAACGGCGATGTTTCATCGTTTGTTCACCCTGCGGTACTTGAGGCGCTCAATCAAAAATTCGCAGGTAATCGTTAAATGGCACTAATCATTACCGATGAGTGCATTAACTGCGACGTTTGCGAACCCGCTTGTCCAAATGATGCAATTTATCAGGGCGAAGAAATTTACGAGATAGACCCTAATCTTTG
>CAZMQC010000059.1:6613-9090 GCA_964568295.1 uncultured Spongiibacteraceae bacterium
CTATCTCAGATGTTAAAGCTTTTACGTCCAGTCCTGTTCTCGATACTATTTGTTATCGCACAAGTAGGCGTATTGGTTCATGCTGCCGAACACGCCCACCATCAAGCGCAAACCAGTTGTGCTTGGTTTTTATCGGCTGAGCATCATGTCTTACAGCCTGCCGATGCTATCACTTTTCATTGTGAAAAAATCAGTGCGCCTATTACCTGCGATACGGTTTTTTCCGTTTCACTTCCTCTCTCGCTTCCCTATCAAACCCGCGCACCACCCCTGAACACGCCTTGCTAAGCGAAACACCATTGCACGCGCGACTTTCGCGTGTCGTTGATTTCGCTGCTTATAAAAAAGACTCGCATTAATGGTGGCTATATGCCATTAACAACTACGATGAACCGTGTTCAGAATTTTGGGGAATACTATGTTAGGTATTTTACGACTTATGCCAGCCTTGCTCGCTGTCAATGTGTTAGCTAATGAAGCCATTGAGCAAATCACTATTACTGCGCCCGACGCGCACCACGAATTTAACGATAGCGCCGAACCCATAACGCGCTTAAACGCCGAGCAGTTAGCCAAATTAAGCGGTGCTTCCATTGGCGAAATCTTGGCGCAGACGCCAGGGGTTAAAAACTCATCCTACGGCAGTGGGGTTGGTCGCCCCGTAATACGCGGCATGAGCAATAATCGCGTACAAATTTTCAACAACGACATCGACACAAGTGATGTATCGGCGATGAGTTCTGACCACAGTCCGATGGTGGATATTAATCAAGCAACCCAAGTGGATATTATTCAAGGCCCGAAAAGCTTGCTGTATAGCGGCTCTGCGATTGCTGGCGTCATTAACGTACAAGACGACAGCATCCATCGCCAAGCATTTACTGATTTTTATGGCGGCGCCACCTTAGCCAAGCTATCCAGCGTTGACCGTGGTTGGCAACACAAAGCCGCAATCAATGGCAGTACCGAACAATGGGCTGCGCATTTAAGCGGTTTTAATCAAAAAAGTAACGATTACCGTGCGCATGTTGGCAAACGCTCATCGGTTAAAATCCAAAATAGCGATACCCGCTCTTATGGTGGCAGCGCGGGGTTAAGCTTTTTTCCCACAGCCGATAGCTATATCGGTTTTGCCATTCAAAGTTTGGACAACCAATATGCCGTGCCGAACGATGACAACGAGAGCTTACGTGTAACGCCTAAGCAAACCCATTACGCCCTTAAAGCAGGTGGTCAGCATAGCAATGATTGGCTAGACGCTTGGCAACTTGATGTCAGTTATATCGATTACCAACACAAAGAAATCGAAGATGATGTAACCGAGGCGTACTTTAAAAAGCAAACGTGGCAGCTACGCAATATTTTGGCTTACACCATCAACGATAGTTGGTCAGCGCAGTCAGGTTGGCAATTAAGCTATAAAGAATTGGGACTTTGCCATGACCATGATGGCTGTAGCGGTGTACCGCGCTATCATGGCTGGGACGGTAGCAAGGGCGCTGATTTAGTTGCATTAGGCGGCTATGATTTTTCTCATGAAACGCCGATGGCAAAAAGCAAAACCACCACACTAGGCGTTTTTAGCGTTAAAGAATGGTTTTGGCACGCTGGTAAATTGGAATTGGGCGCGCGTGTGGATAGACAACATATCCGTTTAGACCCCAGCAATATCGAAACCGATACAAGGCAAGCCAAGCGTTATTATCGTAGCCTAGATTTCACCCCTATCAATATTAGCCTTGCCCACACTTGGTTTTTAACCGATGCCCATCAATTGGGATTGTCACTAGCACGTAAGCAACGTGCGCCAGAAGTGGAAGAATTGTTTTGGAACGGAGCGCATCACGCCACCTTTATTTATCAATTAGATAACCCCGACTTAGACACAGAAACCGCTTATACCAGTAATTTAAGTTGGCAGTTTACTGGCGCAGTGAATAGCCGCGTGGATGTGTTTTATTATGATTTTCGCGACCTGATTTATAACCAGCGTTTAGCTATAGCTGACCCTTTTCATAACGATGATGTGTATCGTTTTGCTCAGCATGCAGCACGCTTTTATGGCGCAGAAGCGGTGTTGAATATTCCGCTTGATGGTTTGCTGCCCCATTTGGCGCTGGACGTGGTTGCAGACGTAGTAAGAGCGGAATTAAAACAAAGCAATAACAAACATTTACCACGCACGCCGCCTGCTAGTCTTGGTTTTGCGTTACATTGGCAAAATCAGCAATGGTTTGCACAGCTTGATAGCCGCGCTTATGCTGCTCAAAACAAAACCGCCTTGAACGAAGCAGCGACGAGTGGTTACGCTACGCTCAATGCGCAAGTGGCGTGGTCTTATCAAATGCTGCGCTTGTCGTTAAAAGCGAATAATTTAACCAATCAAGCTGGTTTCAATCACGTTTCTTACTTAAAGCGCCAAGCACCGATTGCGGGTAGGAACTTTATTGCGGAGCTGGCGGTGCAGTTTTAGTTGC
>CAZMQC010000060.1:0-3749 GCA_964568295.1 uncultured Spongiibacteraceae bacterium
TTGAATATGAAAATTCTCAAATGAAAGTGTCCAATTATGCTTGACCAGTACAGAAGCCTAAGATGTAGTCTTTGTATTCATTGGCTTCAATCTTGGATGAGCGTATTTTGTTGGCGGATTCCCAAATTTTGGCGGCGAGTTGTTGCTTGTTCAAAGTCGTTCCTTAATTGAAAAATCGATAAGTAGAAAAAACAATCACTATACCATTATAAAATTAAAAGCACTTCATGCTGAAACTTTTTGATAAGGTGTGTAAGTTCAGGGTGGCGCTACGGGTTGTATTAAGCATTAAATGGTTACACTATGCTTATGGTAAATCCTAGCAGTTCGCTAATTTCAATATTAGTTTTTCTAAAACCTCGATGGAGAATGATATGGCTGATGTACCAGTTAAAGGCGCGAATGAGAAGTTTTGTGCAGAATGTGCAGCGGTTATAAACGCCAAGGCAGAAATATGCCCGAAGTGTGGTGTTCGGCAAATGAGCAGTTTGTCAGGCTCAAGTTTTGGCGCACTTGCCGCAAATGGAAAAAGCAGAATTGCCGCCGCGCTGCTTGCTCTTTTCCTTGGTGGGTTGGGCGTACATAAGTTTTATTTAGGGCAGATTGGCTGGGGTATTGTGTACCTCTTATTTTGTTGGACATTCATTCCAGGCATAATTGCTTTCATAGAGTTTGTTTTATTGCTTGTTATGAGTGATGAAACGTTTAATCAAAAATATGGTTCAACCTAATCAATAGAGCAACGGCATCTTAATTCAGTTTTTGACTTGAGGTGCCAATCAAAAAGCTTGCCGCAATCGCCATCTCCGCATAAAACCTATTTGCTAAAAATAATAATCCGTGTATAAAAAGCCTTATCTGTTGTAATCCTATTATTGAGCGAATTATTCATGGATAAAGCGATTAAAAGCGTTGAGTCGTTGCTGCGCGGCAAAAGCCAAAGTATTCAATTAAGTTTCGCCTGCCTATTAGCGGGTGGGCATTTATTGTTAGAAGACCTGCCTGGCATGGGCAAAACTACCTTGGCGATGGCGTTGGCAAAAGTATTGGGTCTGCAGTATGCGCGGGTGCAATTTACCAGTGATTTACTGCCTTCTGATATTTTAGGTAGCACCATTTTTGATAAAGACAGCAGCAGTTTTCGCTTTCATCAAGGTCCGATTTTTAATCAATTATTGCTCGCCGATGAAATCAACCGCAGCACGCCGAAAACCCAGAGTGCTTTATTAGAGGCGATGAGCGAGCGTTCAATTTCAGTAGATGGTACTAGCTATCCGTTGCCGCAACCGTTTTTTGTTATTGCTACGCAAAACCCATTAACCCAACTTGGCACCTATCCTTTGCCTGAATCGCAATTAGACCGTTTTATGCTGTCGATTAGTTTGGGCTATCCCGATGCGCATTCCGAGCGTTTAATGCTAAAAGGCGTGAGCGGTCGCGAGTTGCTTGAGCAGGTTACGGCGCAATTATCAGCCGAAAAAATCTTACAAATGCAAAAATTGGTGCAAAGCATTAATTTATCCGATGCTTTGTTGGATTATGTGCAAGCATTGATTGCCGCAACAAGACAACACCCTGATTTGCAATACGGTATTTCCCCGCGCGGCGCCTTGGCGTTGGTAAAAGCGGCTAAGGCTTGGGCGTTTATTCAGCGGCGCGATTTTGTGATTCCTGAAGATATTCAGCTATTAATCAAACCTGTATTTCTGCATCGTTTAACGCCAGCGGCGCATTCTGCGGCAGATGCCTTGGCGATTATTGATGCGATTGTGCAACAAACGGCTGTGTCGTAAATGGCTAATCCCGCCAAGCATTATTATCAGCGCTGGCTAGATAAACGTATTCCTGCCCAGCGCGAATTGACCTTAAATCAGCGTCGTATTTTTATTTTCCCCAGTCGGCAAGGCTTTTATTTTCTGATTGTTTTGCTGCTATTGCTGATTGCGGCAATTAATTTTCAGAACAATCTGATTTATTTGTTGGTGTTTTTTTTAGCTAGCATGATGAATAGCGCGATTTTATTTACCTATCTGAATGTTTCTGGTTTATCGCTGAAAGCGGGTAAAACACAGGCGGTTTATGCGGGCGATTATGCCGAATTTGAGGTGATTGTGAGCCGCAGTAATCGCCGCCAGTATCACCAAATTAGCTTATCTTGGCTGGGGCAGCCGAAACAGATGACGGATTTAACCGATGTTGACCAGCAAAGCTTGCGCTTGTTGTATCGCACGGAACGGCGCGGTTTGTTAAAGCCAGGGCGTATTTTGTTGGAAAGTTACTATCCTTTAGGTTTTATTCGTTGTTGGTCTTGGATTGATTTAGACTTTGCCGCCGTGGTTTACCCCAAACCTAAAAACCTTGATGCCTTGCCCTCGCACTTATTAGCAAGCGATCAAGGTGTTGAAAATCAACGACAAGGCCAAGATAACCAAGAGTTTTATGGTTTTCGTGCCTATCAGCAAGGTGATTCATTAAGGCAAATCAGTTGGCGCAGTTTAGCTAAAGGTTTGCCGCTGCAAAGCATTCAGTTTGCTAGCAAAGAACAACAGCAAAGTTGGGTGGATTGGCAAGCTTTGGCGGGACTAGCGGTAGAAGATCGTTTGTCGGTGATGGCGGGTTGGTTGTTGCAACTAGAAAAGCAGCAAGTGGCGTGGGGATTGCGCTTGCCTAATCAGGAGCTAGCGCTAGGAACTGGCGAACGTCATAAGCATCAGGCGTTACAAATGTTGGCGTTATACGGTATTCAGCAGGAGGCGCGATGATACAAGAGCGCATTCCACGTTTGGTATTTGTTTGGCTATTGCTTGCGCAAAGCTTTTTATTGCTGCCGCATCTATTACGCACGCCCAGTTTTGTATTGCCGCTGTGGCTGCTGTGTTTGACATGGCGCATCATGATTTTTCGTGGGCGTTGGCATTATCCTAAAGCGTGGTTAAAAAACAGCTTGGCGTTATTAAGCCTCGTCGCAATTGTTGCGATTGAACGGCGCTTGTTTAGCTTGGACGGCATGGTGTTGCTATTGATTGCGGCGTTTTTGCTGAAATTGTTGGAGATGCGCGAGCGGCGTGATTTACTGATTGCGATTTATTTGGCTTATTTCGTTATCGCCACCCAAATGATTTTTGAGCAGGATTTGTCCAGCGCGTTGTACTTATTCATAAGCTTGCTTGTGGTTACTACCAGTTTGGTAGCTGCGCATATTGGTATTGAGCGCGATAATTTTTACCACCCCGTTAAAGTGGCGGGGCAGTTAATGTTATTTTCTGTGCCTGTTATGGTTGCCGCGTTCTTGATTTTTCCGCGTATCGGTCCGTTATGGAGTATGCCCAGCCCTAATGAACAGGGGCGTACAGGCATGACCGATAGCCTAATTCCTGGCAGTATTTCAGAATTGGCAGAATCCGATGAGCTAGTGTTTCGCGCTGCTTTTACTGAGCAAACACCCGAATTAGCGCAGCTTTATTGGCGCGGTTTGGTATTAGATAACTACGATGGTAGGCGCTGGAGTCAAGCGCGGCATAAACCAGTTGAGGATATGCAAACGTTATATACTGAAACCGCTACAGTGTATGACTATCAACAAATTATGGAACCCAGCCAGCAGCGTTGGATGTACCCGTTAGACGGTGTTTTGCAGTTTGATGCCAGTGCTGATTTGCTAAGCGATTACAGCCTATTACATCATGGCAAAATTCGACAAAGAAGCTTATGGCAAATGCAATCTGCGCCGATGGCGCTAAAAACCAAGG
>CAZMQC010000060.1:3849-8943 GCA_964568295.1 uncultured Spongiibacteraceae bacterium
CAGTTGAATTATTTATGGCACCGCAGCGTATTGTCGTATCAAGGTGAAATGCAAAGCCAGCTATTACAGCGTTTGCTAGGGCAAGTATCGGTGCAACGTATCATGATCGTGATGGCGAGTGTGTTTGCCATTAGCGCGACTTTGTTATGGTTGTTTTTAGCGTTTCGCTTTCAATATCGTCGTTTAACGCCTGAAGAAAAGCTTTATCAGCGTTTTGTTAAAAAATTAGCCCGTGCGGGTTATGTCAAACCAAACCATCAAGGCGCGATGGATTTTGCCAAAAGTGTAAATGCACAATTGCCTGACTGTGCAGAACAGATTTCTGTGATAAGCTCGCTCTACAGTCAATTGCGCTATGCCGATTTGTCAGAGCAGCAAAAACAACGCGTGCAAGATGAATTGCAGCAGCATGTTCGCCAATTTCAAGTTAAACAATGTCAGAGCGTTAAGCTTTCGCAACGGTGAGTGTAAAATAATAAAAGAGAGTTGTATGAGTCGTATCCGTGTTTACCAAGATACTCCGCCGCATCAGATGCAAATTAAAAGTGATTTGTTGCTAGAAGTCGCCGAACTACTAAGAGATGTAGAGGTTGATTTTCAACACATGCCCAAGCCAGTTCGCTTAGAGCAATTGTTGCTTGATAGTCAGTTACAAACCGATTTGAAGCGTGAAATCGTACCGTTAGAAAAACAGCATCAATTTCCGTTTTCGTCGGTTGCCTTATTGAATGAGCAATACCCTAATTTTCAACGGTTGCGGCTTAAATATTTAAGCGAACACTCGGTTGATAATGATGAAATTTACTATGTGTTGCAGGGCGAGCTGATGCTCTATTTGCATGTGGGGAATCAAGTTTTTTCAGTGCTTTGTCAGAAGGGCGACTGTTTATTGATACCAGGCAAAATGCAGCGCTGGTTTGATGTTGGGCAGGTTTGCGACGAAGAGTTGGCGTTGATGATTTGCACCCAACAAAAGCAAGAGCAAGTGCTAATTTATACAGGCAATAATATTGCCGATTTATACCCGCGTTTGGCTTAATAAGGTATAAGGCCGCTGCTATGGCATCCAAAAAAGACAGTGATAAAACCATTAAGAAAATCAAAACAGGTGCTTTTGAGCGGCAGTGGCAACTCACCAAAACAGCTATTAAAGCAGGCAGCACAGCAGGCACTCAGATGTGGGGCTCGATGTGGCTCAATAAGGAAAAACGCCAACAGCGCAACAGTGAAATCTTATCTAAGCAAGCGCAGTATGTTGCCGATGAATTAGGCAAGCTCAAAGGCGCGGTAGTTAAAGTAGGGCAGATGATGGCGCTGTATGGCGAACATCTTTTGCCAGAAGAAGTGACTAGCGCTTTGCGTGGCTTGGAAGAAAATACTGCAGCGTTAGCATGGCCTGTGATTGAGAAAATCTTACAGGCTAACTTAGGCGAGCGCTTTGCCGATTTCACCATAGAACAACAACCGCTTGGCGCAGCATCACTTGCCCAAGTGCATAAGGCGTTGCATAAGCCGAGCGGCGAGTGGGTTTGCTTGAAAGTACAATACCCTGGTGTTGCTGATGCGATTGATAGCGATATTAATAGCGTGGTGCGCTTATTGAGTATGGCGAAGTTCTGGCAAAGCAATAGCAGTAATAATGCGTGGCTCGATGAAATCCGCCGCTTGTTGTATGCGGAAGTGGACTATTTGCAAGAAGCAGAAAAAACGCAATATTTTTATCAGTTACTGCAAGGGCATCCGATTTTACGTGTGCCTAAAGTCTATCCTGAATACAGCAATAAAACCTTGCTGGTCACTAGTTTTGAGACAGGCTTTGCGGTGAGCGATAGTAAGGTTCAGCAATTTAGCCAAGCGCAACGCAATCAACTCGCGCAAGCGTTTTTAGAATTATTTGTGCAGGAGGTTTTTACTTGGGGGCAGCTACAAACTGATCCCAATTTTGGTAATTATCGCGTGCGGTTAAATGCGCAGGGTGACGCCGAATTAGTGCTACTAGATTTTGGCTCAGTGATGAGCTATCCCAACGATTTTTTACAAAGCTTGCAGGATATTATTGTGGGCGCGTTCAGTAATGATACCTCGCTAATTCGCAAAGCTTCCGTCGCGCTTGGCGTCATGCAAGATGACTATCCTGATGCCGTACACCATGATTTTGCCGACCTATGCTTTTTATTACTAGAGCCGTTTACCCATCAACATCGTGGTTGCCCTAAAGAGGCTTTGAACGCACAGGGCGAATACCGCTGGGCGCATAGCAGGTTGCCGAAAAGAGCCGGCAAACATGCCGCGCAGTCCGCCATTAGTCGTTATTTTGCCGTGCCACCCAAAGAGTTTGTGTTTGTTAGCCGCAAATTGCTAGGCGTTTATAGCTTTATTGCTGCGCTAGAAGCAGAATTTAACCCGCCTGATTTGCGTGCGTTTCTTGCAAGGCATGAGTAGCTAACGAGCCACGCGGAACTAATTCTTCGCGGCAGTGTGCGTGGCAAAAAATCTAATACCGCTTTAGCAGCTGAAAAACATTATCCAAGGTTTCAGGATCTTGCCGTTTTATCTGATTCGCCATGCTGTGCTGAATATAGTAGCGAAAGCGCGGGTTGTCTTGCGCAGCGTATAAGCTTTCGTCGCCCATTAGCACGGGGGTTGTTTGAATTTTTTCTAAGTCGGCCAACATACCGCTGATATTGCCCTCGTTATCCAAGCGCCAGCTGACCAACTCGGTCAAGACAAGATTTTCACCATCGGGCGCTAGCAATAAAGCGTGGGTGCCGATGGAGTCAGGGATTTCTTGCAAAATAGTAGGCTTTTGTTCTTGAAACCGTGGCTCGCAATAGGCGTAAGACAGTTCTAACTCGACGACTTTGTGCATGGGTTCTTCTGTGAAAATATCATCCGTCGCGGGGTCGTAATAACCTTCCCAAAAACCAAAAGCGTCATCATTGAAATCACAGCATGCAATCAGCTTATTCATCCACGGCACCAGCGCGACCACATCACCGTTCCAACGCAAGCCCCAAGCCACAATGCGCATAGTTAAAAACTCACCATCATCGGTATCGTCGCTGGTGAAAACCGCACACAATCCATCGTTTTCTGGCGCTAGGCGAATAATACGTTCTTGAGCAATTTCGTTCAGCGGGCGACCACTGAAAAAATCAATTACTTTGTTGTCGATGGGTTTGCTCATGATAGTGCTGACTTGGGTAAGGAAGAATAATAAGGTTTTACCTTGTGGGGTGATTTCAGTATAGTCACCGTTTTTGCAGGGCATTCATTCTACCCATATACAATAGAAATTACCATTAGCGCTTGGTTATTTGCGTTTAGATAACACGATGCAGCATCAGATTAACGATATTATTCAACTATTTAACCAGTTGTTTGCCGAACAAGAAAATACCCGTTTGCTTGCAGGCGATGATGAGCCCATTTATTTGCCTGCTGATACTGATTGTGAATTTAATCGTGTGATCTTTGCGCACGGTTTTTTTGCCAGTGCTTTGCATGAAATCTCTCATTGGTGTATTGCAGGACAAGCAAGGCGCAAGTTGGTCGATTACGGTTACTGGTATGAGCCCGATGGTCGTACCGCAGAAAAACAATTGGAGTTTGCACAAGTCGAAGCAAAACCGCAGGCGATGGAGTGGATTTTGGCGCAAGCGTGCGGTTATCCGTTTGTGATAAGTTTGGATAATTTATCCGGCGAAACGGTTGATATTACGCCGTTTAAACAAGCGGTGGTTGAGCAAGTTCGGCAGTTGCAATCTAAAGGCGTAGGACCGCGCGCTGAACAATTAATCAATAAACTCAGTGCGTTTTATCAGCAATCGGCGGATTATCGCCATTATGTGATTGAATTAGAGAAGTTACGTTAATGAATACCCCCTTACGCATTGTTGCCGATGAAAACATTCCCTTGTTAGACGAGTTATTGGCGGATAAATGTCATATTACACGTTTGTCTGGACGCAATATTCGTCAACAAGATTTGCTGCAAGCCGATGTATTGCTAGTGCGTTCGGTTACTCAGGTCAATGCTCAATTATTAGAAAATACCCCCGTTCGTTTTGTCGGTACGTGTACGATCGGCGTTGACCATATTGACCAAACTTACCTTGCGCAACGCAATATCGCGTTTAGTAATGCACCTGGCTGCAATGCCAACGGCGTGGTTGATTATGTGTTAGCAGCGTTATTGGCGCTTAATCCAGCGCTGGCCCATTGGCAAGCAAAGCAAATTGGCATTGTCGGCTATGGCGAGGTAGGCAGCCGTTTGTATCAGCGTTTGAATCATGTCGGTATGTCAGTGATCGCTTATGATCCGTTTAAGACCGCTACGACGGCCAGTTTTGAGCAGATTTTAGCTTGTGATGTAATTTGTTTGCATACGCCCTTAACGCGCGATGGCGATTATCCAACCCTTAATTTATTCAATGCGCAGGTGTTGCAGCGCTTAAAACCCAATACCGTCTTGCTCAACGCGGGGCGCGGCGAAGTGGTGGATAATCAAGCTTTGTTAGCGCTGCTGCAAGCGCAAAAGCTACAGGCTGTGTTCGATGTTTTTCAAGATGAGCCGCAGCCCGAACCTGAGTTGTTGGATGCTTTAGATATTGCCACCGCGCATATTGCGGGTTATAGCCTGCATGGCAAAATGCGTGGCACTATACAGGTGGTTGAAGCACTGTTTGCATGTATGCGTTGGTCAGAAAAGTTGCCTGATTTATTGCAGCAATATACGCTAAGCCTAACGCTTAATCAGCAAGATACATTGGCAGAAATAGTACAGAAAGTTTACGACATTCGTTTAGATAGTGCGCGGTTTATTGCGCATTACCAACAAGCGGAACGTCATCAGCGACAAGGGTATTTTGATGATTATCGCAAACATTATAACAACCGTTATGAGTTTGCTTTTGTGCAATTGGCGAATGCAAATCCTGCTTTGCATCAGGATTTATTAAGCTTGGGCTTCCGCGTTGTCGAATAGGGTAAGCGCAGCCTCTTCGCTGGCTTGCTCAATCATTTCGCGGGTAATGGGAATTTCATTGCCATGCTCATCAATAAAAAAAGCACTATGCAGTTCATCAGCATTTA
>CAZMQC010000061.1:0-8813 GCA_964568295.1 uncultured Spongiibacteraceae bacterium
AAAACTGGCAACAACATCGCATTGTGCCGCGCCGAGCTAAAATCTTAGCGATTACGACCATGTTGCTCAGCATGGTGATTATTCACTATTCCGTGCCTTTATTAGCAGTCAAATTAGGCTTGTATCTAATCATCAGCGGCGCTGCGCTTTGGTTGTGGTTTTGCACCCAATCGCCAAAAATTTAAACGCTCGCCACCGCTTTTTTATCATGCACACAATCGGCTACATCGCCCTGCGGCTGGTAGCCCGGAACCGCTTGGCGCAACACCTTGCGGATAGACAAACAATCACGCTGTTCAACCAAGCTTTGTAATTCATGCAATATGGCAGTTAAGGTTTGCCAATCAAGCATAATTTCATTGGCGCTCATAATCTTGCTATGCGCAGTTTCAATCACATCATCGCCAATCAACAATTCTTCGTAGAGTTTTTCACCGGGGCGCAAGCCAACAAAATCAATAGCAATTTCACCCGTTGGATTACTATCTGAACGCACGGTAAAGCCGCTTAATAAAATCATTTTTTCGGCCAATTCAGCAATACGTACTGGCTCGCCCATATCCAAAACAAACACATCGCCGCCTTGCCCCATGGAACCCGCTTGAATAACTAACTGCGCAGCTTCGGGAATAGTCATAAAGTAGCGAGTAATGTTGGGGTGAGTAACCGTGACTGGGCCACCATTTTTAATTTGCTCACGAAACAGCGGAATCACCGAACCAGATGAGCCTAAAACATTGCCAAAGCGCACCATAGTAAAGCGGGTTTTGTTAACGTATTCCGTTGTATCATTTGGCGCGCTAAATAAGCGATGTTGTTGTTCTTTGCTGAGCGCCTGCAAAATCAATTCTGCCAAACGTTTGCTGCAACCCATTACGTTGGTCGGCCGCACCGCTTTATCGGTTGAGATGAGAACAAAATTTTTCACTTCGCCCACAATTGCCGCCTCAGCGGTGGCAAGCGTACCAAAGCTATTATTTAACACGCCTTCGGAAACATTGTACTCAACCAGCGGCACGTGTTTATAAGCGGCAGCGTGGTAGATAGTATCAACTTGCCAGAGGCGCATGGTTTCAACCAATTTAGCAAAATCTCTAACTGATCCAAGCATAGGTACGATACGAATGGAAAGCGCTCGTTGCTTGATAACGTGTTCCAACTCTTGATGAATCTGATACAAGTTATATTCGCTGTGCTCAAATAAAACGAGGGTCTGAGGTGCATTATCAACGATTTGTCGGCACAACTCAGAACCGATAGAACCGCCAGCGCCCGTTACCATGACAATTTGCTCGCGGATACATTGCTCAAACAAATCTTGATGCGGCTCAACTGGATCGCGCCCAAGTAAGTCAGCAATATCAACCTCTTGCAACTCTTGAACCTTGACGCGTCCACTGGCCAAATCCATAAAATCAGGTACTGTCAGAACATGCACAGGATACGGTTCTAAGTTTTGCAAGATTTCCTTGCGACGCGCACGTGAAACCTTGGGCAAAGCGAGTAAAACTTGCTTAATCGGCGCATCCCGTAACAAATGCCCTATATCATTGGATGAATAAACCTTCAAACCTGCAACCACTCGTCCCTGTAGGTTTTTATCATCATCAATAAATGCAACAGGATGCATAGTCTTACCTTGCCTTAGCGCATTCAACAGCTGGTTTCCTGCGGAACCTGCGCCATAAATCGCCACTCTTGGTAACCGGTCGTCATATTTAAGAAAGGGTACAAAAATCTGCCCCGTTTCCAACCAATCGCCTGAAAAGAATTGCCTCACTAAACTACGCGATCCAGCAATAATCATCATGCTGATTAACCAGTAAGTGAGCGCAAATGAACGTGGAATAACAGGTTTAGCATCCGTACCAAACCAATACACAATCAACACCAACAACAAAGCTGAAACCGTCGTGGACTGAACCGCTTTAGCAAACACTTCCTTGCCAGCAAAACGCACAACAGCTTTATATAGACCGATGACATAAAAAACAGGAATAGCAATTAAAGGCGCGGCAATAAAAAGCCAAGCATGAGCCTGCAAAGTTTCGTAAGCTAATTCAATACCTAAACGAAAAATAAACGCCAAACACAGTGCTAGCCAGATAAGAATGACATCAATGCCAATTTGTAGCATTCGTTTATAGAAACGCGGTAAATCAATGAGTTGTTGCTTGAGCTTTTCTGTATTCAGCATCTCCGCCTCTAAGTGTTCGCTGATTCATCAGCGTTAGGCAAAATACCCATGCCTTTAAGCATAGCTTGATTAACCTTGTGAACATCAAATTTTTGCTCAGCTAAGCGCCTAGATAACGAACCCATGCGTGAAACATCTTCCGGCTGTTGAATAAAATGCAACATAGCTTGGTAAAGGCTTTCACTATCTCTGACGGGTACTAAAAAACCATTTTCTCCTTGTACCACGGTCTCACGACAGCCTGCTGTATCAGTTGTGATAATCGCTCGTCCAACCGCCAACGCCTCTAAAATAGTTCTTGGCACTCCTTCAGGATAAGCACTAGGCAAAACAAAAACACTGCTTTGTTCCAATGCAGGGCGCACGTCATCCAAACGGCCGAAAAACTCTATAACCCCATCATTTATCCACGTTTGTAACTCTGATTGACTAATTGCGCTGCTATTTTCATCGTCAATCCATCCCACCAATCCCACGCTGACATGAGGATATTGCTGTTTGAGACGCCGAGCAGCTTGCGCATATTCGCGAATGCCTTTATCCACTAACAAACGAGCAATTAGCAAAAAGCTCAGCGATTCGGGTAAAGGCTGTTCTGCAAACAATGTCAAATCAACGCCCGAACCATTAACAACCACGGTTTGCTGCGCTGAGTTAATCACGTTTTGCGCCAAAAAATGTGCTCTATCATCTGCATTTTGAAAGAAAATGACCTGTGCTTGTTTTAGCGCCAACCGATATAAGTAACGCGCTAGTTTTTTAACCGAGAACACGCTTAATGCACTATCCCCTGCTGCGGCAAAGCCAAGTCCCGTAATCAGCGCAAAACGCTGCGAAACACCAGCCAAACGCGCCGCAAGCAGCCCATAAACAACAGGCTTAATGGTATAAGCCAACATATAATCCGCCTTGATGGTGCGCATTAACTGGTTTAGCTGCCACAAGCTTTGTAGATCGCGCAAAGGATTTAATCCCGTACGCTGCAAATCATACTCGTGAATAACAACACCCAAAGGCTTAAGCTTTGATAACACCCCTTGGTTAGTTAGAATATCGGGAGCCGTCACATGCACTTCAAACCCTTGTTCGACTAAACGTTTAAGCAATTCCAAGCGAAAATTGGTAATCGAAAATGCATAGCTTGCAACAAGCAAAAAAACTTTTTTATTATTATTCATATATTGAGGTTAAAACTGCTTAATCAGCGTCTATGCTACTACACCTTGGCTGTATTTATTATTTTTTCTAGCCAAATCGTCAACTGCTTATGGTAATAAGTTGCGCCTTTATGAATCAAAAAAGCTAGGCCAAATGACACTATAAATACCAACGGGTAAGCAATGTACTGCGCATAAAAGTATTTACCCACCCAATTTATCACCGCATAGTGAATTAAATACAGTTCGAATGTTATGGGTGTCAGCAAAAGCAAAAAGGGTAACCGCTTACGCAGCATCGGGGAAAACAACAAAAAGATATGAATTAAGCCAAGCGATAGTAAACTAGCCGTTAACAGCGTAAGCCAACCTAAATCCTGCGATTTATGCGCAAACGCATAGATTGGCAAAACAACAGCAAACAAGAGAACAAACATCCAATTGGCTTGTAAAAAGGCATTTCGCCGAAAAATGCCAAACCACAGTCCCACTAAAAATATCTGACTATAGTAAAGAAAGCGGTAAAAGCTATTCCAGTTAGTTTGGTTATACAAATCGGTAAAGCCGCTTTCTAGCTGCATAACAGCAACACCATAGAGTGCAAAACAGGCAGCAAAAAACAACAGCGCATTTTTTCTGATCAGCCACATACTCGGCAAACATAAAAAATAGCACGATAAAATAACCGCTAAAAACCACAAATGCACACCGAATACGGTGTTACTAAAAAAATAAGAAAAGCCCGATGCGGCCAATAGACTATCCTGCCATGTAAAGGTTTTTCCGATCGCCAAAAAAATTATGGCTATAAAAACTAGCGAAACATGCAAAGGCGGATAAATACGCAAGAGTCGCTTTCTTAAAAACTCAGCAAAAGAAAGCGGCTTATTCACCAACGAACGTGCGAGCAAATAACCCGACAACAGTACAAAAATAGCATTAAACACAAAGCCAAATGTTGCAATATGTTTAAACAGTGGAATCGCTAAATCGCGTGTGTGGTAATTAACGATTTGCAACGCCGCAAGCAAATAAACAATTGATATATCATCAACCTTTTGCATGGGCCTCTCCCATGACTTGCTGTAAAACAGCACAAGTTTTATCTATTTCCGCTTGCGTTAAAGTGGGATGCACTAAAAACATTAAGCTGGTTTCACCTAACTCGCGAGCCACTGGCAACGGTTTTTCAGGGCGAAAATCCGTACCATCAAAGGCTTTTTCCAAATACACTTCAGAACAAGAACCAGAAAAACACGGCACGCCACGCGCAACAATCTCGCTCATAATGCGGTCACGGTTCCAGCCTTGCTGTAACGCAGACGGCTCAACAAACACATAACACTTATACGCCGCATGTTCGACACCCGCTGGCAACACAGGCACGCGCAAACCTTTTAGCTCACTAGCGGTCTGCCAAATTTGCTGCGCGTATTGCTGACGAATGCGCGTCCATTCAGGCATACGTTGCAACTGAATACGGCCAATCGCCGACTGCATTTCGGTCAAGCGCCAGTTAGTGCCAAAACTTTCATGCAACCAACGAAACCCCGCTGGATGCTCACGCTCATACACCGCTTCCCAGCTTTTACCATGATCTTTAAACGACCACATTTTACTCCACAAATCACGGTCATTGGTGGTCACCATGCCGCCTTCGCCGCCCGTGGTCATAATTTTATCCTGGCAAAAACTCCAAGCGCCCACATGACCAATAGAACCCACGCTGCGGCCTTTATATTTCGCGCCATGCGCCTGCGCGCAATCTTCAATCACATACAAATGGTGCTTTTCAGCCAAAGCCATAATCGCATCCATATCGCACGGCCAACCCGCCAAATGCACCGCCACAATCGCCTTGGTTTTAGGCGTTAAAACCGCCTCAATCGTTGCAGCCGTGATATTTTGCGAATCGGCATCCACATCAGCAAACACGGGCTTAGCGCCCGCCAATACAATACTAGAGGCAGAAGCCAAGAAAGTACGTGACGTCACAACAACTTCGTCACCCTCGCCCACGTCTAGCGCCTGAAACGCAATGTCCAGCGCCAGCGTACCATTACCCAAAGCAATCGCGTACTGGCTATCAAAATAAGCGGCAAATTCACGCTCAAATTCACGTCCCTCTTGCCCCGTCCAATAATTGACCTTGTTAGAAAGCAAAACCTCAGAAACTTTATCGACTTCTGCTTGAGTAAAGGAAGGCCAAGGGGAGAAAGGTGTGTTTAGCATTTTGAGTCTCGCGGTGCAGATACCAAGTTACATTCTGAAAATAAGCCAAGATAGTATCAAATTTTTTACATAAACAATGAGCATTTGTTACGGAGCACAAGAAGTCCTGCAAAGACAGTCTAGCGAGCAATGCCATCCAAGCTTTTTATCCACCGCTGCGGCAATGAAGTTTGATCTAATTGAAAATCCTGCTCATGAATATTTTTCCCTCTGTTCAACATACCAAAGGTTTGCCAGCCTAATTGATTCGGACGAATAAAATCTTTTTTCGGATTATCAGCAAAATAGAGAATAATTGCATTGGTGTAACGCTGCTGAATACTATCAAACGCAGACGTATAAGGCTTACTTTCGCCCAGCTCTTCTGAAATAAACAACTGTTCAGGCGCTAATTCTAAGCTTAGAACCTTAAATCGCTGAGCCATGGAGCGGCCATCGGTAATAATAAAATAGGGCTCTTTTCCTTGGATTTGCTTGATTAGCAAAGCCGCATCAGGGTACAACGCGATATTCGGCTGATGGTTACGGTACGCCCAGACCAACGACTCAATGACCGATAACGGCAAACCTATTTGTTCAACCAGACGCTGAAAAACACTATTCCGATCTTCATGCCACCACTCTAATAACAGCTCTATATTTATAGCTTTTCCATAGACTTGCTGCACCAAGCTAATAATATGCTGGTATCCCGAAACCATATAATCATATTCAGCGTATAAGGTATCGTCTAAATCAAAAACCCAAACACGTTCAACCATCATAATTTTCTATCCAGCAAGCACTGTCATAACGCAGCATCAATAGATTATTTTTCCAATCTTCAAAAAAATCGATAGGCTGGTGCAGTAAATATTCACGAATCAGCCACTCCGGATAAACTGCACCCGCCTGAAAACTCAACGGAAAACCGCCGCCAAAACGCGGGTTAATTTCTAAGCCTTTGATGTCGCCCGTTTGCTCATTGGCAAAGACTTGCAAAGTAATGCAGCCCACAGCTCCAGCTAAATACGATAACTTTTGTTTTAACTGGGTATAAACAAAATGCTTACGCGTCACGCCTTTATTAATTTCACCATCGCGCACTTCCAAACGCTGGCGCGGCACAAAGCAACATAACTCACTGTTTTTATTGTAATAAGCATCAATAGTATATTCTGCATACGTTTTTGGCACATATTCCATAAACATATTTTTGCTATTGGCTAACAATTCGGGAGTTAAATCCGCTTGGCTCATTAACGCTATAGCACCAACGCTACGGCTACCATCATAGGGTTTACAAAAACAGGGATATTGCAGCTGATTAACCGCATAAATCGTTGGATACTTTATACCTAACGCTGTAAACAACATTCCCGTTAAACGCTTATCACGGCACTGCTCAATTAGCGCAGAAGAGCTAATCACCACGCTAATACCATGCTGCGCAAAATCCGCTTTTCTATCAGCCAAGATAAGCAGTTCAGTATCTATTGTAGGTATTACCAAGTGAATCTGATGGCTCAAGCAAAACTGAATAATTTCATCAACATAGCGGCTATCCGTGGCGCGAACAATCGAACCACAGCCATCGGCTAAACGACAAGCCGCCGATAGTTCGGGACGCATATCAAGCGCAAATACTTTGCCATCGATGCCCAATTTATTTAAAGAAAGTTGAAAGGCTTGCAGCAATTCCACGCGGCGTCCAGCTGATAACAATAAGACGTTCACTGTTGTGTGCCTTTGAAAACGGGCATTGTTGCGTCATTTGCGGCACTGATGCCTTCTCTTACAAACACTTTTTTCACCGTCAAAAACAAAATCTTAATATCCAGCCACAAATTGTGGTTATCCACATACCAAACATCGTATTCAAACTTTTGCTCCCAGCTAATCGCATTACGCCCATTTACCTGCGCCCAACCTGTAACCCCTGGGCGTACCTCATGTCGTCGTGCTTGCGCATCATTGTAAAGGGGCAAATATTCCATGAGCAAAGGACGTGGGCCGACCAAACTCATATCGCCTTTCAGCACATTCCACAATTCTGGCAACTCATCCAAGCTGGTCGAGCGCAGAAATTTACCGAAACGAGTTAAGCGAATATCATCAGGAAGTAAGTTACCATCAACATCACGTTCATCCGTCATGGTGCGAAACTTGATCATTTTAAAAGGTTTGCCGTTCAAACCAGGGCGCGTTTGGGTAAAAAAGACAG
This sequence comes from uncultured Spongiibacteraceae bacterium, assembly GCA_964568295.1. GTDB lineage: Bacteria > Pseudomonadota > Gammaproteobacteria > Pseudomonadales > DT-91 > DATCSZ01. Next base: position 7,790 of record CAZMQC010000061.1, read on the forward strand.
GGGAGCCGATCTTTAAACGGACTAAAATCGCAACAATCAAAAAGACAGGGACTAATGCTAATCCGCCCACAAGCGCGATGAACAAGTCAAAGGTGCGCTTAGCAAGATGGTAAGGTGGCATAACAGACGATTACACATAAGACATCAACAGCGCTTGAATGTAAATCAAACATTTATACGGGTCAAGCGCCAACAAGCATTCACTTTACCATTGGCTTATAAATGAGCCGATATAGCATCACACCAATATATTCATTAACCAACTGAGTATTTTGCATCAGCGCCCGCCCATCGGGCAGCAAGCCATTTAACGGGCGGCGTTGCTGCCAACGATAGCCCGCAACAGGCGCGGGAATAACCTCTAAGCCGAACTGCTGATAACTCCAAACCGAGCGTTGCATATGCCATGCATGGGTAACTAGAACCACCTTGTTATAACCGCGTTGCTTTAACCATAGCGCTGAATATTTGGCATTTTCCCAAGTGGTTCTGCTGTTACCTTCGGTAAAAACATTATTAAGCTCATAATCTTCACGCCAAGCTTTCGCCATTAGCGCTGCTTCACTGGCTTCTTCTGGATATAAACGCCCGCCGCTGGCCAGCATCGGCAAAGATAGTTTTTTAGCCAGTTCCGCGCCGTAGTGAACACGCTGCATCGCTACCGCTGCGGTATAGTCACCACCCCATTGTTCAGGCTGTCGCTCACGCCCACCCGCTAGCACAACAATGGCATCAGCTTGAGCGGCATTTTGTAAGGACAAAGGCGCATAATTTTCCAGTGGTTTAGCTAAGACTTCCGCCAGCTTAGGCGTGCAGAATGCATAGAATATGAATAGCGTTATTAAGCCGATAGTGCGAGCTAGCTTAGGGCGCCAATTGAGTAGCAATAAGCACAGCAATAGGACAAAGAAAAAAATGCCTGGCGGCATAAGAAAGGATTTAGTGACAAGACGAATAAAGGTAAAGGCATCCATGAGATATACCGCTCACTCGCTTTAGTGATTACTTAACAACCGTCAGGCTT
>CAZMQC010000062.1:0-8742 GCA_964568295.1 uncultured Spongiibacteraceae bacterium
TCCATTGAATACGGTGATTTTTTACCGGCTTTATTAAAGTCGATAGGAATATCGCGCTCTTTGGCATATGCCATCAAGGCTTCACGCGACATCAAATCCCATTCACGCCAAGGCGCAATCACTTTAACACCAGGTTTTAACGCATACGCGCCCAACTCAAAACGCACTTGGTCGTTACCTTTACCGGTTGCGCCGTGCGAAATCGCATCTGCGCCCGTTTCATTGGCAATTTCAATCAAACGCTTAGCAATTAACGGGCGCGCAATCGAGGTACCTAATAAATATTCGCCCTCGTAAATGGCGTTGGCACGAAACATTGGGAAAACAAAGTCGCGCACAAATTCTTCGCGCAAATCGTCAATATAGATTTCTTTAATGCCCATGGCTTGCGCTTTAGCACGCGCAGGTTCTACTTCTTCGCCCTGCCCTAAATCGGCAGTAAACGTTACAATTTCACACTGATACTTATCTTGCAACCAACGCACGATAACCGACGTATCTAAACCGCCTGAATACGCTAAAACCACTTTTTTGACATCTGCCATAATCGCAACTCCGCCAATGCTGATGAAATAAAAGCGCTTATTTTACCGATGTCACTGAATTAACGCTATCTTTATAACCAGATAGCCATGATTCAGTCGGTAAAAACTGTTAAAATGCGCACCTTACTAATCTTAGGACTCAAACAGAGAGCGTTTATGCAGCAACTTAGCTTACGTCGTCCCGATGACTGGCATATTCACTTACGCGATGGCGATTATTTAGCCCGCACCGTTCAAGACGCGGAGCGTCAATTTCAACGCGCGATTATTATGCCGAATTTGGTACCGCCAGTTCGCAACGCGGAACAAGCTAGCGCTTACCGCCAACGCATTTTGCAAAATAGCGCGCAAGGCAGCACGTTTGAGCCGTTAATGACTTTATATTTGACCGATAACACCACCGCTGACGATATTTATCAGGCGCATCAAACGGGTTTTATTAAAGCGGTTAAGCTCTACCCCGCAGGCGCAACCACCAATTCTGATTCAGGCGTTACCGATATTAGTAAGCTGACCAGCGTGTTCGCCGCGATGCAGGAAGTTGGCATGTTGCTTTTAGTGCATGGCGAGGTTACGGATGCGGCGATTGATATTTTTGATCGCGAAGCGGTGTTTATCGAAAATATTTTAAAGCCTTTAATTGCCCAGTTTCCGCAACTTAAAGTGGTGCTTGAACATATTACTACACAAGATGCAGTGGAATTTGTAAAAAACGCAGGCAACAATGTAGCCGCAACCATTACCGCGCATCATTTACTGTACAACCGCAACGATATGTTAGTCGGCGGCATTAAACCGCATTACTACTGCTTACCGATTTTAAAACGCAACACCCATCAACAAGCCTTAATTGCCGCCGCAACATCGGGACATCCGCGCTTTTTCTTGGGTACCGATTCTGCGCCGCACGCCATTAACAAAAAGGAACATGCTTGCGGTTGCGCTGGTTGCTATACCTCGTTTGCGGCCATTGAGCTATACGCCGAAGCTTTTGAGCAAGCGGGCGCTTTAGACAAATTAGAAAACTTTGCTAGCGTATTCGGCCCTGAATTTTACGGACTTGCGCCCAATGAAGCGCGTATTACCTTGGTCAAACAAGCTTGGACAGTACCTGAGCAGTTAGATTTTGGTCCTGATTTAATCAAACCATTACGAGCGGGCGAGAACCTATCATGGCGCATCCTCTCTGGGCAGTAAGCGAAGTGAACAATTCTCATAAACACCAAGACAAGTCTTTGATTGCCTACCGTTTTCGCGGTTATTTGCCCGTCGTGATTGATATTGAAACCGGTGGCTTTAATCCGCAAACCGATGCCTTATTAGAAATTGCCGCAACCACCTTGGATATGGACGAAGACGGTACGCTGTATATCAAAAAAACCCATGCCTTTGATGTGGAACCGTTTGACGGCGCTAATCTTGACCGTAATTCGTTGGAATTTACTGGCATTGATCCATTTGACCCCGCGCGCGTAGCGCAAAGCGAAGACGAAGTACTGTCCGAACTGTTTCGCATTATTCGTCGCGAAATCAAAGACACGGGCTGCAAACGCGCGATTGTAGTTGCCCACAACGCCAGTTTTGACCACCAATTTCTGAACGCTGCCATTACCCGTACCAAAAGCAAACGCAGCCCTTTCCACCCGTTTTCCAGCATGGATACTGCAACCTTAGCGGGTTTTGCCTATGGTCACACGGTATTGGCGCAAGCTTGCCGTATTGCCAATATTCCATTTAATAGCAAGTCGGCGCATTCGGCGGCTTATGATGCGGAAGTCACTGCTGAGCTATTTTGCCAAATCGTCAACCAATGGCGCGATGTTGGCGGTTGGGATAAAGCGCAACGCGGCTTAGCACGTTTGCAAAAAGATGAAGACGAAGATTATTTCGACAACCAAGACTAGGCTTTTGAGCCGCTGTTCACGATGAACGCGGCCAAATAGCCACCGCTGTGCGTAATTTATTCTTACCAAACTGCGACATTTTCTCAAATTCTCGACGAGCAATCGGCATATATTGGCAATCTAATGCTGATTGTTCGCCCTCAATCACATCAGGATCGTGCACATACAAACAATGCTCATCCATACCCGAAACCGTTACCCAATGCGGTGCTTTTTTGCCGTCCATGCGGTAAGTGCTAATCAATATCAAAATTGCCGCGCCTTGGTTGAATAGCTCCTCTATTTGCTGTTGGCTAATATCGGCAAAACGAATCGGTAATTGCGCTTGTTGGGCTTGGTGATGAAACTGCTGGTCAACGCTCTGCAAAATCGCTTTTTTCTTAGGGTTACGCACGCCATCAATAAACAAGGCGGAATTTTGCGTCATCCAAACTTGCGCAGCAAATCCGCGTTTCATCGCCGCCAACGCTAAACCTACTGGGTGTGTGCCGCCGTGGCCTGTGGTCATAAAAATAGTGGTTGCCTCGCGCCAAATATCCAGCTCCAAGGCTTGATTAGGCTCGCACGAGCTATCTAGGCTTGCCATCGCCATCATCAACGAAGACGAGCCGCAGGTAAACTCGGTGGATTGCTGATACCAAGGGGTATTGCGTTTAATATGATTCTTAGCGATATGCCGAATACGTTTTTGCATTCGCAGCGCGTCTTGGTGGTCTTCGTAATAATCGCTATATTCGCCAAACACGCTATAGCCCATGGATTTATACAAAGTAATAGCGGTATGATTTTCTTTAGCAACCTCCAAGCGCATAAACAACCAGCCCATATCGGCTACCACGCGCTCGGCCTCTTCCAACAACTTACGCCCCGCGCCTTTGCCGCGCGCCTGCGCTGAAACCGCTATCGAATATAAGCGCGCCAAGCGCGTGCCGCGATGCAGCAACACTAAGGTATAGCCTAATAGTTGCTGTTGTTGCTCAATCACCAATAGCACCGCGTTTTCCGCCTTCACCCAATGACGAAAACGGCGCTTGCTTAATCGATCGCCTGAAAAAGCCTGTTGTTCTAATAAAAATAAGGCATCAACATCGCTCGATAGCGCAACGCGAATATGCAAAGATTCAGTGTTCATAGTGAGGTTTTTAGGCAGGAATTTAGCGCTAGCATAGGCGCAATTTTGCTGAAAAAAAACATTTTTTTATCTCATTGCATATTTAATTTTTCAGCGCCACAATAGCCAAAAAATTCCCCTTTGCTCTTTTGAGTTTTGCCATGTCGCAATTATTGCTTGTTGTTGATCACCTCAACGATTGGTCACCGTTTTATCCTAGCGAGCAAGTCATCACCTTTGATGATTATTTGCAATCGAATCAAAAACATAAGCCCGACCAACGGGTGCGTGTAATTAACCTGTGCCGCGATTATAGCTATTTAGCGAATGGGTATTATTGTTCCTTGCTTTCCGAGGCAAGGCACCACCACGTTATCCCCTCTATTCGCACGTTAAATGATTTAAGCAACCCCTTGTTGTATCAAATGCAATTGCATGAACTCGCGCCGAAGTTGAACAAGGCATTTAAGCATTTAAAAGACGGCGAAGAGTTTATTTTAACGTCTTATTTTGGCACGGTAAAAGAACCAACCTTGCAGGTATTGGCGCGCTTTTTATTTGAGCGCTTCCCTTGCCCAATTTTGCAAGCCAATATTCGCCGCAGCCAAAATAAATGGGAAATCACCAACTTATCATTGCGCGACCATCAAGGCTTAAACGATGAAGAGCAAACTGATTTCGCCAATGCTTTAGACAATTTTAGCAGCCGCGTTTGGGCGCAGCATAAACCCGGAAAAAGCAGCAGCCGTTACGACTTAGCCATTCTTGCCAACCCCGAAGAAAAGCTACCGCCTAGCGATAGCGCCGCTTTGAAGAAATTCATCCAAGCGGGTAAGAAACTCGGTTTGCACGTTGAACTGATTACGCAACAAGATTACATGCGCATTCCTGAGTTTGATGCGCTATTTATTCGTGAAACCACTGCCATTGATCACCATACCTACCGTTTCGCCAAAAAAGCCGAATCTGAAGGTTTGGTGGTCATGGATGATCCAACCTCTATTTTACGCTGCACCAATAAAATTTATCTGGCGGATTTATTCGCGACCGATAAAGTGCCTACGCCTAAAACCCGTATTTTGCGCCGTGAACATAACGAAGAATTAGATGCGATTATTGACGATTTAGGTTTACCCATCGTGGTTAAAATTCCCGATGGCTCGTTCTCGCGTGGCGTGGTAAAAGCCAAAACTCGCGAAGAGTTAGAAACGACGCTGGCGCAATTATTTGAACAATCAAGCTTATTGTTAGCGCAGGAATATGTTTACACCGATTTTGACTGGCGCATTGGCGTGTTGAATAACCGCCCGCTGTTTGCTTGTCGTTATTATATGGCGAAAAACCACTGGCAAATTTACGACCACAATAGTGGCAAAAAAACCATTAGCGGTAAATTTGAAACCTTGCCAACCTTTGAAGTGCCAAAAGCAATTTTACAAGCCGCACTCAAGGCAACTAAGCCGATTGGCGATGGTTTTTATGGGGTGGATATTAAAGAACACGCTGGCAAAGCTTACGTTATTGAGGTAAACGACAACCCTAACGTTGATAGCCGCGTGGAAGATTTATATTTGGGCAACGAATTGTATATGTTGATTATGCAGGAGTTTTTACGTCGCATTGAAGAGAAAAAACGCAGCGCACTTTAAACGCTGCTTACAACTCTTCTAAAAACAGCGGCTTGCTAAAGTAAAAGCCTTGCACCAAATCACACTGCATGGCTTTTAACAAATCCAATTGGCTTTCCCGCTCTACGCCTTCAACCGCTACTTTAAGCTCCAAATTTTGCGCCAGCGCCACCATGCCTTTCACCATACGCAAGGTATGCGGCACTCTATCAATTTGCTCAATATATTGGCGATCAATCTTAACTTCATCAATCGGCAAGCGGTTCAAATAAGCAATCGAGGAAACGCTATTGGCGTAATCATCCAAAGCAATGCGCACGCCAAGCGCTTTTAAATCGGCAATACAAGCAAAAGCAAAGCCTGTATCCGCCATAATCAGCTGTTCAGAAATTTCTAAAGTGAGACGGCTTGGCTCAATCGCGGTTTTTGTCAAGGCCGCTTCCACCACTTCTAGCAAATCACCATCACGGTATTGTTTAGCAAATACGTTAATGGAAATATTGAGCTGTGGATTGGCTGCCATCTGCTCGCAAGCTTGATGAATAACCCATTCACCGACTTGCCCACCCAAGCCCATTTCTTCTAAGGAGCGCAGGAAACTAATCGGCGTTAACAAACCTTTTTGCGGATGTTGCCAACGCAACAAAGCCTCATAACTTTCAATTTTGTTTTGCGCTAAATCGTATTTGGGTAGATAAACGAGAACAAACTCTTTGTTTTTCAGCGCTTGCGAAACTTCTTGCTCGACTTCCAAACGTTTCTGCGCACGCTTATGCATATCGTCGGTGAAAAACTGATAAGTATTTTTACCAGAACTTTTCGCGTGATACATAGCGGTATCGGCAAGCTTAATCAGTTGCTCATCTTCTAAGGCATCATCGGGATACAAAGAAATACCAATACTGGTGCCGATATAAATTTCTTTTTCTTGAATGGTAAATACTTGGTTTAGGCTTTTAATGATTTTCTTGGAAACTTGCACGGCTGCCGTTTCAGCCGCTTCGCGATCCGCCAACGCGCCCACTACAATAGCAAACTCATCGCCGCCAATCCGCGCCACGGTATCATCGCCACGCACACAGGCTTTCAAGCGCTTAGCCACCATGGTTAACAAACGATCGCCAATCGCATGACCATGTTGGTCGTTCACGGGTTTAAAACCATCTAAATCTAAAAATAAAATCGCTAAATAATGGCGATTACGGTTAGCTCGCTGCAAGGCTTGCGATAGGCGATCAGCTAATAGTTGACGGTTGGGCAACTGGGTTAATGGGTCGTAGTAAGCCAGTTTGCGAATAGTTTCTTCGGAGTTTTTGGCTTCGGTAATATCCCTAAAACTGGTAATCGTGCCAATCAAATGGTTACGCGCGTCGCGCACTTCGGAAATAGCGGTCCACGTTAAGAACGCGGCGCCATTGGCGCGACGGCTCATAATTTCACCGCTCCAACTGCCGCCGTTTTTTAATGCAGGGGCAATATCTTCGCGGAAACTGAGTTTACCCCAGCCGGAATTTAAAAACGCGGGTTTTTTGCCAATCACATCTTTTTCGGCATAACCCGTAATCGAATAAAACGTGCGATTGGCTTGGCTAATCACGCCTTCGGCATTGGTAATGTAGATGCCTTCCAAGCTGCTAGAAAATACTTTAGCGGCTAAACGGTTTTCTGCTTCGCGTTTAATGCGCTCGGTAATATCGCGCACAATCATCAGCAAGCCTTCCAATAAGCCGTATTCATCGCGCAAAATTGAAATCGACACTTCTAAAGGCACTACCATGCCCGCAACCGTTACGCCATCTAATTCTAAAACATCTTCATAATCCTCATGCGCCATATCAAACCGCGCAGAAGAGTTATCTAAAATCGTTTGCAATTGCTGGCAAAATGCATCGTCAAGACCAAGATGCTGGATTGGCTGTTCGATTTTCACAAAACTATCGGCATCAAAACCCAATACTGTAGCAATTGAAGGGCTAACATATTCAATCGCTAAATCGGTATTGGTAATCACAATCACATCGGTGAAGTTATCCGCCAACAACTGATAACGTTTTTGCTGAGCCGACAAGATTTGTCGAGTTTTCAAAACCTCAGTAATATCCCTAGCAATCACCACCGCGCTTAATACATTGCCCTTTTTATCTTTATCTAACGCCGCGCTACGGAAGTAATAATGTCGCCATTCGCCGTTAAAATGCTGCAAGCGAATGGTAATTTCATACGTGCCACCACCCGCTAAGGTTTGGTGGATATCTAGCATGGCATCCTTACCCATACCGTCGTCAGGATGGATAATATAAGCCATTAATTGATTATCGGTATCAAGGCGATCTTGCGCGCTATAGCCTAATTGCTCAATTAAATCAGCATTTTGGAAAATGGTTTTTTGCGCTTTAAAGTCAAACACCATCAAAATATCGGGTACAGCTTTTAAGATAGCGCCCAAAAACTGCTCACGCTCTTGCAATTCTTTTTCTGCATCGGTCAACGAGCTAATATCAGTAATGCTGATATTCATGCCACGCTCAACATCCGATAAAGCAGGCACTTCGCAATTCACCAATAAGGTTTTATCACCGCTGGGCGTCGGCACATCTACTTGATAAGCGTAACGGCTATTTTTATCGGTTATCACTAATAACGCAAAAAGCAAATGCTGCATCTGCTCTTTGCTCGCCACTTTGCGAATAAATTGGCTAAATTCTTCTAGATTTTTACATTGGTATAAATCCAAGCAAGCTTGGTTAGCTTCTTGTACGGTGAGCAAAGCGCGTAAGTTGGCGCATTGTTCTGAGTTGGCAAGGTGCTCTTCTATTTGCAATGGATTGGTTAATTGATGCGTTTGCAGAAAGCTTATAAAAGGCTGCACTTGCATCACCCACTGCATCACTGCGGAGTGTTGAAAGTAGTATTCATAATTTGACTGCGTCATATATCAGTGCAACCTATCTCGCTATTTAACGTTTCAATCTAGCCATGTGAGCAAGCATCCAGCAAACACCTTATACCCAAAACTTCTAACTGCATCACATTTTTACAACCCATAGTGTAGTATAACTTTGCCGTTATTGTCTTGCTTATTTACACACTTTTCGCTATGGTCGCGACCATTTTTCGCTATTTTTACTAAGAGGTGTTCGACGTGGCGCAATATGTTTTTACCATGAATCGTGTCAGCAAGGTTGTCCCGCCTAAAAAACAGATTCTTAAAGATATTTCTCTATCCTTTTTCCCTGGTGCAAAAATCGGTGTTTTGGGCTTAAACGGCTCAGGCAAATCAACATTGTTACGCATTATGGCGGGTGTCGATAAAGAGTTTGAGGGCGAGGCGCGCCCTATGCCTGGTATTAAAATCGGCTATTTAGAGCAAGAGCCACAACTTGATCCGAATAAAGATGTACGCGGCAACGTAGAAGACGGTATGCGCGAGGCGGTTGATGCGCTAGCGGAATTGGATAAAGTGTACGCCGCTTACGCTGAAGAAGATGCGGATTTTGACGCGTTAGCGAAGCGCCAAGCAGAATTAGAAGATATTATCCAAGCATGGGACGCAC
>CAZMQC010000063.1:0-6659 GCA_964568295.1 uncultured Spongiibacteraceae bacterium
ATACAAACAAAACCTTTCGCGGCTTTATGCTGAAAAACGGCTTTGGTGTTATTTTCCCAGTGATATTGCATACCCTGTTCTTTTTGCAAGGATTCGCCTAACTTGTCAATCCCTTCCCGTACTTGTTCAACAGGCATGGTAAATTTCTTACTGATTTTGATAGTTGCCATACAACGACCTTAATTATTGTTTTAAGTAGTGCCTTTATTATAAGGCTTGTAACGTAATTGCCAATGCCATGCAGGCTTTGCCACTGCATATTTTTAGCAAACCAAGCAAATTTATCACTTAAGCTAGTGCCTTAACGTTTTGTTGATTTATTTGTTGGAAAAATAGCTTTATAGTTAAACACATAGCCACCCCAAAAATAGGAATTAATATGACCCACATCGTCATTCTCGGCAGCGGTTTTGCTGCGGTCGCCACTGTACGTGAATTGCGTAAACAAAAAATTACCGCGCAAATCAGTGTTATTTCCCCCAAACAAGAATTGATCTACCTACCGAGTTTGATTTGGTTGCCGTCAGGCTTGCGCAGCGCTAATGATTTACGCCAGCCACTCGCGCAGTTTTTCCAGCGCCATCAGGTTAACTGGATACAAGGCAAAGTGCAGCAAGTCTTGAATGGTGGACGCAAAGTAGTAACCGATAACGGTGAAATAGACAATGATTATCTGATTATCGCCACTGGCGGGCGCTATATCAGAAAACTGCCTGGTATCGAGCATGCTTTTATTCCTTGCGAAGGTATTGAACCCGTTGAGGCGTTAACAAAACGTTTAAACAGCTTATTATCTGGCACGATTGCTGTGGGCTTTGGTGGCAACCCTAAAGAACCATCAGCAGTACGCGGCGGACCTATGTTCGAGTTTATCTTTGGTTTAGATACACTCTTACGCCAACAAAATCGCCGCGACAAATTTGAGCTCATCTTTTTCAATCCACAAGAAAAACCGGGTAAACGCTTGGGCGAAAAGGCAGTAGATAAAATTCTGCAACGCATGGCTAAGCAAGGTATAAAAACACACTTAGGGCACAAACCTGTGCGTTTTGAAGCCGATAAAGTCATCACTGAAGGCGGCGAATTTGCAGCCGATTTGATTTTATTTATGCCGGGTTTAACGGGACCTGCTTGGCTTGAAGGCAGTGAATTGCCGCAGTCCGAAGGCGGGTTTATCCAAGCTGATGAATATGCGCGCGTTAAAGGTTTAACCAACACCTATGTAGCAGGCGATGCGGGTAGTTACCCTGGTCCTGACTGGATGGCAAAACAAGCACATCAAGCGGATTTACAAGCGGTTGCGATAGCTAAAAATATTGCCGCTGAGCTAAAAGGGCAAATCGGCAATACTGCATTTACTGCAGAATTGGCCTGCATTATTGATGCCGTTGATAGCGGCACCTTGGTCTATCGTCGTGGCAATTGGAATATCGTGTTGCCATCTATGCGGATATTACACTGGGCAAAAAAACGTTTTGAACAGCTTTATCTCAACAAATTACGCTGATAAAAAAAGGGTTGAGCGAACTCAACCCTTTTATCTAGCAAAATAACGCGATTATTCGCCAGTAAAGTTAGGCTGACGTTTTTCTTTAAACGCTTTCATGCCTTCTTTCGCATCAGCGCTTGCAAACACTGGCCAACCCAACGCATCTTGTTTATCCATCGCTGTTTTTTCGTCTAAATCAAACTGATTTTCACGCAGTGAGCGCAAAATCGCTTGTACCGCTAACGGCGCGTTGTCGTTAGCGATTTCTTCAGCAATTTTCAATGCTTCTTCTAACGCCTGACCTTTGCCCACAATGCGGTTAATCATGCCCCAGTCCAAGGCTTCTTGCGCAGTGACATGACGACCCAATAATAAAATCTCTGCAGCTAAAGCATAAGGAATTTGACGACGCAAACGAATCGTTGAACCGCCTAATGGGAACAAGCCACGTTTACATTCAGTCACACCAAAAATCGCATCTTCCGCTGCTACGCGCAAATCAGTACCTTGCAAAATTTCCGTACCGCCTGCCAATGCATAACCTTCAACTGCCATGACAATTGGTTTCATTGGTTGGTTGTTACGCAGCAATGCTTGCCAGTGCAAATCAGGCACTTCTTGCATCAATTTTTGAATCATTTCAGCGTCTTCATCGCCTTGTGGGCCAGATTTTAAATCCATACCTGCGCAGAACGTATCGCCTTCACCGGTTAAAATCGCAACACGCAAATCTTTATCTTCATCTAAACGACGCCATGCGCGGTACATACCTACCAACATCGCCGAAGATAAGGCATTTTTCGCTTCTGGACGCGCCAAGGTAACTAATAATACGTGACCTTTTTTCTCAATACGGCAGTTTTTGGTGCTAATATCTAATGCTTCGAAACCTTGCATAATTTACTCTCTTGTTACTTATGTTTTACTCAAAAAAATAGCTCAATACGAGCTACTTTGTTTATATCGCGAACTAGTTCTGGAGGTTTGTGATGTATTTATACAACTCTTAAACGCATGGATGCGTTTACGAAGCCTACATGGAAGTATTTACGGCGTGTTGTATAAATACTCACAAATCTCCTAACGCTAGAAAAATTACTCCACCAAGCCTTCGCCCGATAAAGCAAATTCTTTCGCCCATTTGTAGTCAGGTTTACCATTCGGCAAACGCGCAATCTCTTTAGCAATATGCAACTGACGTGGTACTTTATAGCCTGCGATATGCTTACGCACTTCTTCTTGCAGTTCTTGCAAATTTGGTTTCGCACCACCACGCGTTGAAATAACTGCTGTTACTTGATTGCCCCAACGATCATGCGGTGTCGCAACCACTAAGCAGTCATAAACCGCTGGGTGCGCTTTCAAAGCCTGCTCAACTTCTTCTGGGAAGATTTTTTCGCCACCAGAGTTAATGCAGTTAGAGCCGCGCCCGAAGATAGTCATTGATTTACCATCTTCTTCCAACTTCGCCGCATCACCGGTTAACAACCACGTTTTACCATTTACATCAATAAAGGTTTCTGCAGTTTTCTTAGCGTCGTTATAGTAGCCTTTTGGAATATAGCCTGAACGCGAGAAAATGCCCGTTTCGCCTGGTTTGGCATGGCGTGGTGCGCCTTCACCTTCAGTTATAATAACGTCCATAAACTCGTTCTTTTCAACGTTACCTAAACCGCCATTTTCTTGACCTTGCTTGCTGCCTGAATCGCGCCCCATCTGACCTGATTCTGATGAACCGAAGGCATTGGTAATAAAGCAGTTAGGGAATGCTTCTTTAAAAGCTTGCTGCTTGGATTCTGAGAATACTGCACCGCCTGAGCCAATATTGAAAATAGACGACAAATCCCAACGATTAGGATTTTTTTCCAACGCTTCCAACAACGGAATCGCCATCGCATCGCCGACGATTTGCACGATATTCAATTTTTCTTTTTCAGCAATATCCCAAACCAGTTCGCCGTCCAAGTTTTTGCTATGGTTCAATACCAACGTATTACCTGACAACAACATGATACACGCATACCACCATGATGCACCGTGCATTAGTGGCGCAAGCGCAATACCGCGCATTGGGAATTGTGAGATTTTGGCAACGATATCTTCTGGTTTTTCGCACGGAGTACCGCTAAACGCGCCACCGCCGCTCATCGCTGCAAAGAATACGTTTTTGTGCGGCCACAATACGCCTTTTGGATAGCCTGTTGTACCGCCAGTGTACAAAATAAACAGGTCATCGTCAGAACGTGCTGGGAAATTACGCTCTGCGCTTTGGCTTTGTTGCGCTTCGTTGTAATCAACTGAGCCAATACGTGCCAAATCTTCACCTGAACCGTCTTCTAATGAAATAAATAATTTAACTTTTTCGATTTGCCCTTTGATGGTTTCAATCGCAGGCACAAACTCACGACCATGCACACAAGCAACCATGTCAGAGTTAGTAAAAATATAGGCTAATTCGTCACCCACATAACGATAGTTAACGTTAATAGGCACGGCACGAATTTTAAAACAAGCCATCATGGCTTCTAAGTATTCACCACTATTGTACATGTACAAACCAACATGGTCGCCAGCTTTTATGCCTCGGCTGGTTAAATAGTGCGCTAATTGATTTGAGCGTTCATCAAATTGCTTAAACGTTGCGCGATAATCGCCACAAACTAAAGCCTCACGATCGGGGATATTATCCACAACCATTTCGAATAGGTCAGCAATATTAAAAGTTTTGCTCATATTTCCGCTTCTCTTGTTATTAAAGGTCAATAAACATCTGTTAAATTCGATGCCACAATAAAAATAAAGCAGGCAGTATAACCCCGTAAGCCATAAAAAAAAATGGCAGCGTCGTGAACACTGCCATTTTTCTTACAATTTACGGTTTATCTGCTTTCACAATCCACATAGAGAAGAATTGTGCGCCGCCGCCGTAAGCATGACCTAAGGCTGTTTTTGCATTAGGTACTTGGTGTTTGCCTGCTAAACCACGCACTTGTTGCGCTGCTTCAGCAAAACGGATCATACCTGACGCCCCAATCGGGTTAGAGCTCAGTACACCGCCTGACATATTCCAAGGACAAGACCCACCATCAATCAAGCTAGTTGTGCCGTCTAAGGTTAGTTTCCAACCTTGACCTTCTTCAGCAAAGCCTAAGTTTTCTAACCACATCGGTTCATACCAAGAGAACGGCACATAAACTTCGGCACAATCAATCTCTTTCAAAGGATTGGTGATGCCAGCTTGTTTGTACACGTCTTTGGCGCACAACTGCCCTGCTTCTGGGTTCACTTCTTCACGCCATGCGTACATGGTTGGCTCTGAGCGCATACCCGTTGCTGCAATCCAAGCTGGTTTATTCGGTGATTTTTGCGCCAGTTCTTCGTTAGAAATAACCATCGCTACCGCACCATCGGATGATGGACAAACCTCAGAGAAACGAATTGGATCCCAAAGCATAGGTGATGCCAAATAGGCTTCCAAGTTTGGCTCTTCTTGCAAGTGCGCACGTGGATTTAACAAAGCGTGTTTACGGTCTTTAAACGCTACACGGCAACCTGTATCCAATGGCGCACCGCTGCGTTGAATATACTGACGAATAATTGGCGCAAAGAAACCGCCTGCACCCGCGTTTAAGTGCGGAGAAAAAGGCTGCTTAGAAGACAACGCCCACATTGCGTTTGATTCAGACTGTTTTTCATAAGCAACGGTTAATACGCGCTTAAAACGACCTGACTGCACGTGTGATGCAGCAACAATTGCCGTCGAACCACCCACAGAACCTGCGGTATGTACGCGCAAAATAGGTTTACCCACTGCGCCTAACGCATCCGCCAAATACAATTCAGGCATTAAGTGCCCTTCAAACATATCAGGCGCTTTACCGACGATAACCGCATCAATATCTGCCCAAGTACAACCAGCATCTTTTAATGCTTCTAATGCTGCTTCACGCACTAAACCGGCAATTGACTCTTTGACACGGGCGCGGAAACGCGCGGTCATACCAACGCCTGTCACTGCTGCTAAATTTGCCATGATTATGCCTCCAATACTGCGACTAGGTTTTGTTGCAAACAAGGACCCGATGTAGCGTGTGCAACACCGCGTTTCGCTTCGCCGTTAATAATACGGTTCGCCACTTCGCCAATACGCTCCAAACCATGACTCATAAAGCTATGTCCTGCTAAAGTACCGCCAGACAAGTTCACCTTGACATCATCACCTAAGCCTAAAGCTTCACGAATGATTAATTCTTCGTGGGCAAACGGGGTGTAAAGCTCAGCAATATCCACTTTAGCTTTGTTAACACCTGCATGTTCCGCTGCAATACGCGCAGAATTAGAAACGGTCAAATCACGCACACCTAAACCATGCGCATCAACACGGTGGTCGATACCTTTAATATAAGCTGCGCCTTTGATTTTACCCTGTTTGATAAGCTGTTCTGCTTTTTCACGGGTGGTCAAAATCACTGCTGAAGCGCCATCGGTAATCGGGCAACAATTGCTTTTACGCAAAGGTTCTACCAGATAATCTTCCGCCAACACATCCGCTGCACTGATTTTGCCTTTTAATTGTGCTTTAGGGTTGTTCAACGCATTATTACGGCTATTGGCAACCACTTGAGCAAAGTCTTCTTCAGTATATTTACCGCTATCTAACAAGGCACGCGCTTGTAAGGCGGCAACTGAAATGCTATCTGGCCACAGCGGTGTGTAGTAATAAGGATCTAGTTGCATGGTAGGAATAAAGCGAATTTCGCAGTCCGATGATTTACCAAAACCATAAATCAAGGCTGTTTCGCATTGGCCTGATTGCATTTTCAACCAAGCTTCATACAAGGCAAACGCTGCATCCATCTCAACGTGTGATTCTACTTTAGGAGGCACAGCACCAATTGCGTCCAACGCGTTAACAAATGCGAACGCTGCACCGCCCAAATAGTCGCATGAACCCGAACAGATAAAGTCGATATCGTCAACCGTCAAACCAACTTTATCTAATGCTTTATGGGTTACATCCATAACCATTTCAATGTCATTTTGCGCACCAGCATCACGAACCTGTGGTGTTTGCGCGTAAGAAATAATAGCTATATCACGCATTGCGGTATTTCTCCGTTTCTTTCATTCGTTTTGCTTTTAATTCAGCAACGTTAATCGCGCCTTCGCC
>CAZMQC010000063.1:6759-8402 GCA_964568295.1 uncultured Spongiibacteraceae bacterium
TCTGAGCGCATACCAATCACTTTACCTTGTTGGATTTTGCGCAAGAATTTTGAAGTTGCCGCGCCTGCTGCAAAGCTATAATGCAAGCTAATGGGCGACTCAAAACCTTCTACCATTTTCTTTTCTTCACTCATGATACGCTCCTTACGCTGGCTCAAAACAAGCGATATCGCGGATACTACCTACGCGATTATCTGCCCAACGAATTTTCACCTTCATGCCTGTTTTAACGGATGCTTTATCTGCATCCAAAACATGCAATAAACTGGTGTCCGCACCGTCCATTTGCACAAGCACCCAAGCAAAAGGCTTTTGCAACGGATGTTTGTCTAATGGTTCACCAACCCAAGACCAGCTTTTCACCACGCCACTATCTTTCACTTCTACAAATTCAGATAAGCTTTCAGCGGTTTGCGGATCGTATTCCAACGGCGGACAAATCACCTGCCCTTGGCTACCTTTAATACCTAGTACTTTTTGATCTTTTAGCTCAGTAAAGAATTTACTCATCACCGCACCGTAGGTACGCGTATAAGTAAACTCCAAATCAAAGCCCGATCTCAAAACATCAGCGTCTTGTGACATGCGGAGAATCCTCTGTGGTTATCAATCAAGAGTTCGTCTTATAGACAATTGAACGTGGTCAAGTATTAAAGAAGATAACTGCATAAGCAATAACTTTTACAAACTTAGCATTAACAAAAACAATCAAAAACACTTATTCGCTCAATATAAAACAACGTCGAACGTCCTAGCATACTATGCTTTAGCACCTGAAGCTTGTTATGATGAGCGACGCATTTTGACTATTATTTTATTTGTGAAAAACACTCACCGAAGGAATGTTATTTTTATATGCTGATACTCAAATTCCTCTCTGCTCTGGGATTGTTTTTATTAGGTATCTGGTTAATGACCGAAGGCTTAAAGTTAGCCGGCGGCAAAGCCCTAGAGCACTTATTAAATCGTTGGACATCAACCAAGGTTCGTAGCTTAGGCAGCGGTGTATTAATTACCACGCTGGTGCAATCTTCTGCTGCCGTTATTATTGCAACCATCGGCTTTATCAACGCTGGTCTTATGACATTTTCCCAGTCTTTATGGGTGGTATTTGGTAGCGGCTTAGGCTCAACCTTTACGGGTTGGTTAGTCACCTTATTTGGTTTTAAATTAAACATCGGTGTCGCCTCTGCCCTGCCTTTGGCAATTGGCGCCTTCTTGCGTTTATTTGCGCCGTATGAGCGCGGCCGCTTCTTTGGCATGGCACTGGCTGGTTTCGGCTTGATGTTCATGGGCATTGATGTAATGAAAACCACTTTTGCCGTACATGTGCAAGAATTAAATATTCTCACTTTATTTGAAGACAACCAATATCAAATCACCATTGGCTTTTTTATTGGTTTCATTATCACCATTTTGACCCAAGCTTCTAGCGCGGCGATTGCCATTATTTTGACCGCAACCGCAAGCAACATTGTTGGTTTTGAAGTTGCAGGCGCTGCTGTTATTGGCGCGAATCTTGGCTCCACTTCAACCTCCGTAATTGCAATGCTTGGCGCTACATCAAGCGCCAAACGCCTTGCCTTAGCGCATGTTATGTTTAACGGCACTTCTAGTTTACTGGGCTTATTGGCGTTACCTTT
>CAZMQC010000064.1:0-1600 GCA_964568295.1 uncultured Spongiibacteraceae bacterium
GGATGATCAAGTGGATATTTTATCCAGCTTAGGACTTGGTTTCTATCAGCCAAAAGTTTCGCCGATTGCCGCAGAAATTATGCCACAATCGGCTGCTGAACAAGCCGGGATGTTAGCAGGCGACCAGATTTTAAGCATGGATGGCATTATGGTTGAAGATTGGCAGCAATGGGTTGCTTATGTGCAACAAAAGCCGGCAACGGCAATTGCCTTAACCGTTTTAAGAAACGAGCAGCCCATTGATTTGGTGATTACACCCAAGTCTATTACACAAAACGGTAAGCAGGTAGGGCAAGTCGGTATTCGTGTCGATGTGCCTGTGGTGCCCGATCATTTAATCGTTAAAAAGCATTATTCGTTGGTTAGTGCATGGTTGCCCGCTGTGGGCAATACATGGGATATGACAGTCTTTAGTTTGGTTTCGTTGAAAAAAATCCTATTAGGGGATTTATCCTATAAGCAATTAAGTGGACCAATCAGTATTGCCAAAGTGGTTAATCAATCTGCATATTATGGTTTTTATAGTTATCTAAGTCTGTTAGCATTGCTCAGCGTCAGTTTGGCTGTGTTGAATTTATTGCCTATCCCGGTGTTAGATGGTGGGCATATTGTTTTTTGTGTTATTGAGATGTTACGCGGTGGTCGCGAAGTTCCAGAGAAAATTCAGATAGTTGCGTTGCAGCTAGGTATGTTTATTGTGCTATCCGTTATGTTGCTGGCCGTTTTTAATGATTTAGGCCGTTTATAGCCCTATGCTGTCGAACCGATTTTTTATATTACTGCTTACTTTCTTCCTGTCATCGGCTGTTTGGGCGGATGATGCTTTCGTGGCAAACGATATTCGTATCGAAGGCTTGCAACGCGTTCCTGTTGCTACGGTATTTGCTAATCTCCCTTTTAACATTAATGAAACGGTGCGCACCGAACAGGTACGCGATGCGATTGCGCGCTTGTTTAATACGGGCAATTTCACCGATGTTGAAATTGGCATTGACGATGAGGTTTTGGTTGTTAGGGTAAAAGAGCAGCCTGCGATTGCTAAAATTAAAATCGAAGGCAACAAAGCGATTAAAGAAAAAGATTTGATGGATGGGTTAAAGCGCTCTGGTTTGGCGGAAGGTTTGATTTTTAAACAAGCAACGCTAGAAGCGATACGACTTGAATTGCAAAGACAATATGTGGCGCAAGGGCGTTATGATGCGGAGATCACTGTCGATGTTCGTGCTTTATCTAATAATCGAGTCGGCTTATACATTGATGTTTATGAGGGTACAGTTGCGCGTATCAAGCACCTCAATATTGTTGGCAATAAAACCTTCTCAACCAAGACCTTGCTTAAGCTATTTGAAATGCGTACCTCTGGTCCTAGAACTTGGTTGAATAGTCGTGATAAATATTCGATTGAGCGTATGAAAGGTGATTTGGAGCGGCTAGAGTCGTTTTATCGTGACCAAGGTTATTTGCAGTTCGGTATTACCTCTACTCAAGTCAGCCTAAGCCCTGAACGCAATGCAGTTTTTATCAGCATTTCAGTAACTGAGGGCGAAGTCTATAAAGTTAGTGGTACTAAATTGTCGGGCGATATTATCATGCCTGAAGA
>CAZMQC010000064.1:1700-8295 GCA_964568295.1 uncultured Spongiibacteraceae bacterium
TACCAAATCGGTGCCAATTTTAGTTATAACAATCCCTATTACACCATTGATGGTGTGAGTCGTGGTTTTGGCATGTTTTATCGTCGTACCGATTTTAAAAAGCTCGGTGTGGCGGAATATAGTTCTAATAGTTATGGTGCAACCATTAACTACGGCTATCCCATCAGCGAAACAGCGCGCATTGGCTTTGGCGGCGGCTATACCTTTATTGAGTTAGAAATAGGACCTTATGCGCCGCAGGAAGTGATTGGAACACCTTGGGACTTAGGGCTACAACAGTATGAAGGGTATAGCGCGCTTGGCGGCATGTTGTTCCCAACAGGTGGTGGCGTACAAAGTATTGATGATTTGCTTAATGCTGGGATTAATCCTTACTTAACATCTAAGCCTGGATTTGTGGATCGACACGGTAAAACTTTCCATAACTTTACTTTAATGGCAAGTATTAGCCAGTCGAAACTTAATCGTGGTTTGTTACCCACCGCTGGCTATTCACAAAGCTTAAGTGTTGAGTTAGGTGTTCCTGAAACCGATTTGGAATACTATAAAATTGATTATGATGGGCAGTATTTGTTTGAACTAAATCAAAATTACTCGTTTAGATTGCATGGTCGATTAGGCTATGGCGATGGTTATGGCAAAACTGAAGTTTTACCATTTTTTGAGAACTATTATGCGGGTGGCTTTGGTTCGGTGCGTGGTTATGAGCGTGCTAGTTTAGGGCCTTCAGGCACGAATGCTAAACGTTATTTGTCGTCAGGTGGTGCTTATGTTTATGATGAAGTGGCGCAAAAGTTTGCTACCTATGACTTAGAATCGTCCTATGATAACTTTGGCGGTAACTTATTGGTTGAAGGCGGTTTAGAGTTTATCTTCCCTCTTTGGTTTATTGAAGATAGGCGCTCGTTAAGAACTGTATTGTTTTTAGATGGCGGTAATGTGTTTGATACAAACTGCGGTGAATTTCAGCGTAACTGTAGCAATTTTGATGCAGAATTATTACGATTCTCCTATGGTTTTGGTTTGACGTGGATTAGCGCTTTAGGTCCTTTAACGTTCAGCATCGCTAGACCACTGAATGATAGAAAAGGCGACGACACCAAATTCTTCCAATTCTCTATTGGTACCGGTTTTTAATGATAATAAGTTCTTATTAGGAGCAGTAAATGAAAAAGATCATTGCAACAGCAGTTTTGTTAATGAGCAGTTTAACCGCTTTGGCGGCGGGGAAAATCGCAGTGGTGGACTTTGAAAAAGCCATTATGAATACTGACTTTGCCCAAGCGCAAATAGCGACGGTAGAAGAAGATGCGTCATTTAAAGCTAATATTGCCGAAGTGAAAAAAATTCAAGAAGATGGTATGAAATTGGCGCAAAAGTACCAGAAAGAAGCGCCAACCATGAGTTCAACACAAAAGCTGCAGTTGGAAAATCAAATTAAAGAGAAACAAAGTGATTTAGAGCATATTGCTAAGAAACTACAAGAAACACGCGCTATTTTGATGAATCAAGTGCTTGAAGAAATGCAAGAAATTGCCAGCCAAGCAGCAAAGGAGCTCATTGAGGCAGAGGGTATTGGCTTGTTGTTAAATGGCAGTCCGCAAATTATTGTGCATTCGGATACCAGCTTTGATGTGACTGCAAAGCTAACCGAACGTATTAATCGTATCCACAGTAAAAAGAAGAAAAAATAAACTATGAATTCTTATCGTTTAGCTGAAATTGCTGAGCAGCTAGGATTAACCTTACAAGGCGATGGCAATACCGAGATAACGGGTATTGCTTCGCTCGAACACGCCTCAAAGGGCGAGATTAGTTTTCTTGCTGATAAGAAATTAGCCAAAAGCTTACAAACAACTAAAGCGTCAGCGGTAATTGTGCAAGAATTACCTGCGGATGACACAACCGATAGTTCTATCAGTTGGCTGTTAAGTAGTAATCCCTATCTTTCTTTTGCGCATCTAACTGCCCTATTCAATGATGCCCCAAAATATCAAGCAAGTGTGCATCCTAGCGCATTAATTGATGCTAGCGCGACTATTGGCAAAAATGTAGTCATTGGCGCCAATGTGATGATTGGTGCGCATTCCGTTATTGGTGATAACTGCATTATTGAAACCAATACTGTGATTAGCGAGCGCTGCGTTTTAGGTGATGATTGCCATTTACACGCCAATGTTACGCTTTACCATAATGTGATTGTCGGTAATCAAGTGATTATTCACAGTGGCGCGGTGTTGGGTGCTGATGGTTTCGGTTTCGCGCCACAAAGCGGTCAATATAAATGGCAAAAAATCTATCAACTAGGCGGAGTGCGCATTGGTAATCGTGTTGAAATTGGCGCGAATAGTTGCATTGACCGTGGTGCATTAGCTGACACGATTGTGCACGATGGTGTGATTATTGATAACTTGGTGCATATCGCTCATAACTGTGAAGTGGGCGAGAACTCCGCTTTAGCGGCCTATGTAGGCGTGGCGGGCAGCGTCAAAATTGGCAAAAATTGCACTTTCGCTGGTAAGGTTGGGATTTCAGGACACTTAGAAATTGCCGATAATTGCCATTTTGCGGGCATGACGGTAGTCACAGGAACGGTTAAAGAGCCAGGCGCTTATGCAACAGGCACCGCTATGATGCCAATACGCGAATGGCGGAAAAGTGCGGTACGTTTTAGTCAATTGGATGATATGTACGCGCGTTTACGCAAATTGGAAAAAATCTTGGCTAATCAATCGTCTTTACCCGAATAATTGGGTAAGATATCGCGATTAAAAATACTAATAAATTCTGTCTTTTATTGAGCAACTTATTATGCAGATTACTGAAATTCGCGAATATCTACCGCATCGTTACCCATTTTTACTTGTCGATAGAGTAGAAGAAATCGTATTGGGTGAAAGTATTGTCGCTTATAAAAATGTTACGGTGAATGAACCATTTTTTAACGGTCACTTCCCTGATTACCCGATTATGCCAGGTGTATTGATTACTGAGGCGATGGCACAAGCGGCAGGTATCTTGGGTTTCAAATCCATGGATAAAAAGCCTGCTGATGGATCTATGTACTTGTTCGTTGGTGCAGATGATTTGCGTTTTAAACGCCAAGTTATTCCTGGTGATAAATTGGTTTTAGAAGCCAAAATTATTTCTAATAAGCGCGGTATCTGGAAATTCGAATGTAAAGCCTCAGTCGATGGCGAGCTAGCGGCAAGTGCTACCATTTTGTGTGCAGATCGGAAAAAGCCTGTATGATTCACCCCTCTGCCATCATTCATCCAAGCGCTAAACTGGCAGTCGATGTCAGTGTGGGGCCTTGGACCTTAATTGGTGAAAATGTAGAAATTGGCAGTGGCACCGTGATTCACTCGCATGTAGTGATTAAAGGGCCGACCACGATTGGTAAAAACAATCAGATTTATCAGTTTTCGACCATTGGCGAAGATACCCCCGACTTAAAATACCAAGGTGAACCGACTCGCTTAGAAATTGGGGATAACAATGTTATTCGTGAAGGCGTCACTATCCATCGCGGCACCGTGCAAGATAAAGGCGTAACGGTTATCGGCAATCATAATTTGATTATGGCTTATGTGCATATTGGTCACGATAGCATTGTGAAAGACCATTGTATTCTGGTGAATAACACCGCCTTGGCGGGGCATGTGGTGGTGGATGACTGGGCTATTTTGAGCGGTTATACCTTAGTACATCAATTCTGCTGTATTGGTAAACATGCGTTTACTGGTATGGGTACTGCTGTAGGTAAAGATATTCCTGCTTATATGATGGTAACTGGTAGCCCAGCTGAACCGCATAATATCAACGTAGAAGGGCTTAAACGCCGTGGTTTTAGTAGCGATCAAATTACTGTTTTGCGTCGTGCTTATAAAATCATCTATCGCCAAGGGCATACCGTTGAAGAAGCGGTGCAGTTGTTGCAAACGATGCAACAACAAGGTGATGCAGATATTCTACAATTATTGATTGATTCATTACTGCAATCGAAACGAGGTATTGTGCGCTAATGCATATCGCCATGGTGGCTGGCGAAGTCTCAGGCGATATTCTTGGCGCTGGCCTTATCAAAGCTCTTAAGCAAATTTATCCGCAAGCGCGCTTTTCAGGTATTGGCGGCGAACGCATGGTGGCAGAAGGTTTCGAATCGCTGTTCCCCATGGATCGCTTGTCGGTTATGGGCATTGTTGAACCATTAAAACGTTTGCCAGAGTTATTGCGTATGCGCAAACGCATTAAACAGCATTGCCTTGAGCAAAATGTTGATGCGTTTATTGGCATAGACTCGCCTGATTTTACCCTCAATATTGAAGCCTTTGCCAAAAAGCATGGCATTGCCTCTATTCATTATGTTTCGCCCTCGGTTTGGGCTTGGCGGCAAGGTCGTATTAAAGGTATTAAGCAAGCGGTGGATTTAATGCTGTGTTTATTGCCGTTTGAAGCCGATTTTTACCATCAACATCAAGTGAAAGCCTGTTTTGTTGGTCACCCTTTGGCGGATGACATTGCGCTGGATAGCCAAAGTAACATTGCTAGAGAACAGCTAGACATTGATGCTAAACAACAGGTTGTTGCCTTAATGCCTGGTTCACGTGGCGGCGAGGTGGCCTTGATGGGGGATTTGTTTTTACAGGTCGCAAGCAGCCTCGTTAATAAATACCCGCAAATTGATTGGCTTTTCCTTATTCCTGCCGCTAATGCGGATAGAAAAGCGCAATTACAGCAATTGTTACAATCCTATAGCAAGCTTAATATGCGTTTGTTTGATGGGCAATCGCACACGGTTATGGCGGCCTCGGATATGGTTTTGCTTACCTCTGGAACAACGGCGCTGGAAGCAATGTTGTTAAAAAAACCAATGGTGGTTGCGTATAAAACGGCTGCATTGAGCTATGCGATTTTATCGCGCATGGTGAAAACGCCGTTTATTTCTCTGCCCAATTTATTGGCGGGCAAAGCATTGGTTCCAGAGCTTATTCAAGCGCACGCTAATTTGCCGAATTTATTACAAGCCACTGAGCAAGCCTTGTTTGATACAGATTATCAGCAACAGCAAGTGGCGAGTTTTTATCAGCTACATCAACAAATAAAAGCCGATGCCAGTCAAACCGCAGCTAAAGCAATTCAGACATTATTAGAAGAGCGTGTATGATGTTAGAGCCATTTGTTTTACCCTATCAAGGGCATTTATTAGCGGGTACGGATGAAGCAGGGCGCGGGCCTTTAGCGGGTAGTGTGGTTGCTGCAGCGGTGATTTTAAATCCAGAAAATCCTATTCAAGGGCTAACAGACTCTAAAAAGTTGAGCGAAAAAAAGCGCGATGAACTGTTCGGGCAAATCCAAGAAAAAGCGCTCTGCTTTGCCATTGCCGAAAGCACGGTTGCCGAAATAGATCAGCTTAATATCTTACAAGCCAGTTTATTAGCCATGCATCGAGCCGTGCAAGCCTTAACGATTCAACCTGAATTTGTTGCGGTTGATGGTAATAAACTGCCGCGATGGGATTATGCTTCGCAAGCGGTGGTTAAAGGTGATGCGCGTGTTGCGGCGATTGCGGCAGCTTCTATTTTGGCAAAAGTAACGCGAGATCGACAATTAATTGAACTGGATAAACAATATCCAGGCTACGGGTTTGCAGCACATAAAGCCTACCCAACCAAACAACATTTGCAAGCCTTGCAAACGCTTGGCGTAACACCCGCGCATCGACGCAGTTATAAACCTGTACAGCAATTTTTATCGCAATGACTCAGCCTTTTGTTCATCTTCGTGTCCACTCTGAATACTCGCTTATTGACGGCCTTGTTCGTATTAAGGATTTAATTAAAACCGCTGTTGCTTTTGATATGCCTGCGGTGGGTTTAACCGACCAATGTAATTTTTTTGGCTTGGTTAAGTTTTACAAAGCGGCTTTGTCGGCGGGTGTAAAACCGATTATCGGTAGCGATTTCTTATTGCTGGACGATGAAGGCGAAACCAGTTTAATCACGCTATTAGCCATGAATAACCAAGGCTATCGCAATATTACTGAAATTATTTCTTTGGCGTATTTGCAAGAGCAGTCGCAAGGTGTTGCGCGTATTCGTTGGCAATGGTTAGAGCAATATAATGAAGGTGTGATTGCGCTGTCAGGTGGCAAATTTGGTGATATTGGCAAAGCTTTATTAAGGGGTGATGATGCGTCTGCTAGCCATCGTTTGCAGCAATGGATGACGCTTTATCCGCAACGCTTTTACTTGGAATTACAGCGCACCAACCGCGCAGGCGATGAAAACTATTTACATGCTGCGCTTGATTTAGCCGATGCAATGCAGTGCCCCGTAGTGGCCACCAATGATGTGCGTTTTATGCAAACGCATGAATTTGATGCACATGAAGCGCGGGTTTGTATTCACGATGGCAGCATTTTAGATGATGCCAAGCGGCCAAGACGTTACTCAGAGCAGCAGTATTTTCGCTCAAGTGCAGAAATGTGCGAATTATTTGCAGATATTCCGTCGGCAATTAGCAACACCGTTGAAATAGCCAAGCGCTGCAACGTCACTATTCAACTAGGCAAATACTTTCTACCCGAATATCC
>CAZMQC010000065.1:0-3703 GCA_964568295.1 uncultured Spongiibacteraceae bacterium
CTCTCGACTTAACAAAATTACAAAAATATTCCAAACAAGAGCAGGCTAAAAAGCTTTCTAACTTAATGCTAGAAACAAGGGATTTAACCATCAAATATGATTAAGCGTATTGCCATTGAGATCACTGAAAGAGCATTTCTTCCAGAGGCTTATATTTATCACGAATACCTTAATAACAGAGGATTTGACTGCCATTTAATAGATAAAGGCAGCACTAACTTGATGGATTTTGACGCTGTAATCTTATTTCATGGCATCCATCCTTTCTGGAAAAAATATCCCAAACATATTATTGGTGAATATCACTCTTTAAGCACAGGTAAATTTTGTCGCTTCCGAGATATTGTAAAACGTGTTGTCAACGTCAAAGCCAACCACTACATTTTTTTAAACGACACTGTACGAAAAAAACTATGGTTTCCCAAAAAAACCAGTCATATTATGCGTCCCATGGGGTTCCATCAAAAAGATTTTGAAAGCTATAAAAACCTCGAAAAGAAATATGATGTTATTTATGCTGGGCTTGTACGCGAGGGTGTTGAAGAAGCCGCTTTAAAACTGGCAGACTTGAATTTAAAAATCCTTATTGTCAGCCCACACCGACTAAGTAAGCAACATCGCAATATAGAATCCGTCGGACCAGTAAAGCCGCACGAGGCTAGAAAGTTAATTTCACAAGCAGAATATGGACTAAACATCACACCCGATGTATTCCCATTTAATATCCAAGATGCAACAAAAGTTATTGAATATTGTGCCGCTGGTTTAAAAGTTATAACTAATAGCTACTATTGGGTTGACCAATTTGAGGCTGAACGCAAAGGCAGTTTTTTACGTATTGATCAAATAACCTCTCTCGAAGATATTAAAACTTTTGGCTTTAAAACGCCTATGATTGAAGATCTCAGTTGGGAAAACATTCTCCAAAATTCTGACTTTATCAGTTTGTTTCAAAAATAAGTTAATGTATTACAATTTCACCCCACAAACTGCCGCAACTTCTCTACCAACCGTTGATTAATCGTCCCTTGTGGAAAGCACCCATCCGGCTGCAACTCACCCGCTTCTACGCCCGTTAAGATCTGCATCGCTTCGTCCACATGCTCCACCGCATAAACATGGAACGAGCCTTGCTCAACAGCTTGAATAACACGCTCGGCCAGCATTAAGTTAATCTGGTTTTGCTTGGGAATAATCACGCCCTGCTCGCCAGTTAAGCCACGCGCCACGCAAATATCAAAAAAGCCTTCGATTTTCTCGTTAACACCGCCGATTGCTTGCGCTTCACCAAACTGGCTTAATGAACCCGTTAAAGCAATGTCCTGCCGCATCGGCAACTGGGTTAAGCTTGATTTCAACGCGCAAACTTCCGCCATGGACGCGCTATCGCCATCAATAAAACCATAAGACTGTTCAATGGCAATATTTGCCGACATCGCCAAGGTAAAATCATGCGCATAACGACCGCACAAATAGCCCGACAAAATCAAAACACCTTTAGAATGAACCGCCTGACCAAGCTTCACTTCACGTTCTATATCCACCACGCCTTTACTTCCAGGGTGCGCAGTTGCAGTAATACGCAGCGGAAAGCCAAAGCCCGTTTCGCCGCTAGTTAATACCGCCAAGCCATTCACCTGCCCAGTGATTTTGCCTTGCGTCACGATATGAATAAAACCTGCCAGAATATCGTTCAAAATCATATCGCTAGTGCGAGCATGGCGCTTATCCCTTGCCATAATCGCTTGATGGATATGTTCAGCGGTAATCACCGTATCATGCTGTTTTTCGCACCAATAATTCGCTTCGGTCAAAATATCCAATAAAAAACCGATTTGTGTGGTTAGCCTTTGTTGGTGTTCCGATAAGCGACACGCATATTCAGCAACACGGGCAAGCGCGGCATCACTTAACTGCGCTAACTGCATATCTTTCGCGCGTTGACGTAACAAACAGGCAAATTGCTGCAAACTTTGCTCATTCAGCGCAAAGTAATTATCAAAATCTACTAACACCCGAAATAGCTCTTTAAATTCGCTATCCGCATCCATTAAGGCGTAATAAATATCGCGCGAGCCAATCAAAATTACTTTCAGTTGAATGTCGATAGCTTGCGGTTTGATATGACAAGGACTGGCATTCGCCTCGCTCAGCGCCGCATCAATGCTGTGCTGGTTATCACGCAAAATACGTTTCAAGCTAATCCAGCTGCGCGGGTCAACCAGCAATTTTTCTACATCAACAATTAAATAGCCGCCGTTGGCTTGATGAATAGCGCCCGCGCTAATCGCTTGATGGTAGTGATAATTTTCACCAGCTTGCGCAGGAATATTAACGCTGCCAAACAAATGGTTGTAATTGGGGTTGGTGAGCAACACAATTGGTGCGCCTTGTTGGTCATCCTGCCGATTAAGCAAATTAGGACGAAAATAGGCGTTTAAAATCTTACGCTGATTAGCGGCGTTTTCACGTTGCTCTTCATTACTAATAAAAATTTCTTCAATCGCGCGCGGTAAATGCTGCTGCATTTGTGCTAGATAAATCTGCACGCCCGCATGACCTTGATATTTCTGCGCAATATCTTCAAACAAGGCTTTTAGGGTTTGTTTAATGGTTTGCTGTAACAGCTGTTGTAGCTGTTTATTCACCTCGCGTTGCCACTTTGGCAACTCCATTAACGCTTCATTCAACACAACTTCCAGTTGTCTAACATCTTGCTGAAACTGCTCGCGTTCTTCATCATTCATCTGCGAAAAATAAGCATCTTCGGCAATTTGCCCATCGGCAATAATGCCAAATGTAATCGCGCCATTTTCTCGATAAACCGCAATACTTTTTTGCGCAGCCGCTTTTTCTACTATCGACAAAGCTTGGTCATAACGCTGATTAAAATGGTTTTGCAAAGCGGTACGCTGTTGAATATACGCGGGGTTTTCAAACGCATCGGGAAAGCTTGCCAGCAGCTCTTCAATTAACTGTTCAATATCGCGCAAAAACTTTTTACCCATGCCATGCGGCAAACTGATACAACGCGGCTCGGTGGGCGTTTCAAAATTATTCACATACAGCCAATCATTCGGCGTTTTGCCGTGCGCAGCAAACGGCTTGAGGTATTCGCGAATATAGTGCGTGCGCCCCGTACCCGCCTCCCCCGCAAGGTATAAATTGTAGCCAGGGCGCTCCATGGCAATACCGAACTCCAACGCCTCGCTTGCGCGTTGCTGCCCCAATATGGTGCGCTCAAGACTATCAGATGCTGGCGCTTTAACCAGTTCGGGGGAAATTTGGCGGCGTAACTGTTGGCTGGTTAGTTTCATTCTTCTCGCCTAATAAGGATGACGTTGGCGCTTACTACTCAAACACAAGTAATAAACGCCTACAATTAGCTTAATTGCAGCTCTAATTTTTCTTGGTCAATCGCAAAATTACGAATGCCCTCGGCTAGCTTCTCGGTTGCCATCGCTTCTTGATTAAGCGCCCAACGAAACTCCGCTTCGGCAATAGCTTTAGTTTGTTCATTAACACGCGCTTCAGGGTGCAACAAACGTGGCAATTCGCTTTGATCTTGCGATAACTTTTCCAATAAATCAGGGCTAATGGTTAGATAATCGCAGCCTGCCAAGGCTTCAATTTGCCCTACATTTCTAAAACTTGCGCCCATCACAATGGTGTTATAACCCTGTTGTTTATAGTGCTGATAAAT
>CAZMQC010000065.1:3803-6238 GCA_964568295.1 uncultured Spongiibacteraceae bacterium
CGCGCCTTTTCAATGGTTTTACGGGTATCGAAGCTGAGCCTAGCGTCCACTTCGGTTGAAACGCGACCTTGAATAATTTGGGTAATCTCTTTACCAATTAAAGTAGCAAATTTATCGGTCGCCCATTGTTTTTGTTCACTATCGCTACCGCCTTGCTGCTTAGCAAACTCAACCGCTTGGCTAAGCAAGGTTTGATACTGCGGCATGGCAGCGGCTTTAAGTAATAACGAAGGATTGGTGGTTGCATCTAAAGGTTGATAAAGCTTGATGGCAGCAATATCGCCAGTATCGGCAACGACCGTGGTCATTTTCTTCAGTTGTTCGAGCTTATTCATTATCATCTCCTTCAATTTGATAGTGTTCGGTCAGCGCAATGGCATCTTCCAATACGCTGATGGTGGCATCTTTTTTATGCGCATGTTCGCTTAAATGGCGGCGAAACTGTTTACCGCCGGGTTGGGCATTAAATAAACCAATCATGTGGCGGCTAATATGGTGTAGCCGAACGCCTTGCTGCATTTGTTCGCTGATATAACTAAGCATTTGCTCAACAATCGCTTGGCGGCTTAACACATCGTTATAGCCAAACAGCGCCTGTTCTTGCTCAGCCAAGCCATACGGGTTTTGATAAGCCTCACGACCAATCATTACGCCATCACAAAAATCAACATGCTCAAGGCTTTGCTGCGCAGTTTTTATACCGCCGTTAATCACGATATTCGCATCACTAAACAAGCGTTTAATACGATACACCTTATCATATTGCAAAGGCGGAATTTCACGATTTTCTTTCGGACTTAGCCCCGAAAGCCAAGCCTTACGCGCATGAATAATAAAATCGCGGCAACCCGCATCATAAAGCGTTGCAATAAAATCTTGTAAAAATTCAAAGCTATCTAGTTCATCAATGCCCGTGCGACATTTAATAGTAATCAGCTTGCTACTGCCGTCCTGCATGGCTTTAAAACAATCGGCAACGTGCTTGGCATCCGCCATCAAACAAGCGCCAAAACGCCCCGACTGCACCCTATCCGACGGGCAACCGACGTTTAAGTTAATTTCATCATAGCTATAGGCTTCGGCCATTTGGCAGGCTTGGTATAAGGCTTTAGTGTCTGAGCCGCCCAATTGCAACGCCAGCGGTTTTTCTTGCTCAGAAAATGTCAAAAATCGCTGGCTATCGCCATGAATAATCGCGCCAGTGGTCACCATTTCGGTATATAAACGCGCGTGTGGACTGATGAGACGCAAAAAATAACGCGCATGGCGGTCTGTCCAGTCCAACATCGGGGCAATACAAAGGCGGTGCGTGTTAAACATAAACTAGGGAAAGTTAAACAAAGACGTTATTATAGTGTTTTTTAAACTTTTAATCTCTTTAACACCCAAGTGTTTTGATTGCGGGAATTCCATGGAAAACACCTATCGCTTATTAATCTCGTGCCCCGATACCGTAGGCATTGTTGCCGCTGTGAGCCAATTTGTTGCCCAACATAATGGTTGGCTATCAGAGGCCAGTTACTACTCCGACGAAGAATGCGGTCATTTCTTTATGCGCAGTGAAATTAAAGTTTCGTCTTTAACCATCACGCGTGAAGAATTTTGCGCAGGCTTTAAAGAAATTGCGGATAAATTCCAAATGCGCTGGAGCATGTCGCAATCGGTTACACGCAAAAAAGTTGTGCTCATGGCAAGCGTCGCCTCGCATTGCTTGGTGGATTTGCTCCACCGTTGGCACAGCGGCGATTTATATTGCGACATCGTCGCGGTTATCGCCAACCACACCAACCTACAGCCGATTGTTGAATGGCATGATATTCCATTTCATCACGTCGATATGCACAACAAAGCTGAAGGCAATCAGAAAATTGAGCAGCTATTAGAACAATACCAAGCTGATACCGTTGTGCTTGCGCGTTATATGCAAATTATTCCGCCCAGTTTGTGCCAAAAATACCAAGGACGCATGATTAATATTCACCATAGCTTTTTACCTTCGTTTATTGGCGCAAATCCATATCAAAAAGCGCACGAACGCGGGGTGAAATTGATGGGCGCAACCTGCCACTATGTCACTGAGAGCCTAGACGAAGGACCGATTATTGAGCAAGACGTGATGCGTATTAGCCACCGTCATAGCAAAGAAGACATGGTGCGCTTGGGTAAAGGCGTGGAAACGCGAGTATTGGCAAGAGGCGTTGAATTACACCTTGAAGACAGGGTGATTGTTTACGGTAATAAAACGATTATTTTGGAATAAATTTTAACAGAGCGGTCAATGCGCCGCTCAATTATTCCCGTGGTATTTTCTTATCGACATGAACGCCTAAGAGAAATTTGCCATCCTGTTCTTCCGCTCTCACAATCGTTGCATCAGCAGAAAAATTAATGCGCCCTTCCTGAATATCAATCCGCACCTGCCGCCCCGTACGAAC
>CAZMQC010000065.1:6338-8146 GCA_964568295.1 uncultured Spongiibacteraceae bacterium
CCAACCGCCAAAGGTACGTTAATTACTTTTACAATGCGCTCAACCACATCCACCATGGTATCGCGCCCTTCAACCGTGGCAGAAATATCGAGGGTGGTTAATTCGTCCGCGCCTTGCTCGCTATAACGTTTAGCAATTTCAACTGGGTCGCCTGCGTCTTTAATATCGACAAAGTTAACCCCTTTAACCACACGCCCTTGGTTAACATCTAAACACGGAATAATTCGTTTAAATTCACTCATTAATTTGCTCCGTCACAATAGGCTTGCGCCTCTTTGACATCTAACGTGCCTTCGTAAATGGCGCGCCCTGTAATAGCGCCCAAAATACCGGCATCACTGACTTGTTGCAGAGCACGAATATCATCCATATTGGTAATACCGCCTGAGGCAATCACTGGAATACTGGAAGCTTTTGCCATAGCAACAGTTGCTTCTACGTTTACCCCTTGCATCATGCCGTCGCGGTCGATGTCGGTATAAACAATCGAACTTACCCCATCTTGCTCAAAGCGCTTAGCCAATTCCGATGCTTTGACGTTGGATACTTCCGCCCAACCATCGGTAGCAACCAAACCCTTTTTAGCGTCTAAACCAACAATGATATGCCCTGCAAATTCTTTACACGCTTGCGTCACAAATTCAGGTTCTTTAACCGCTTTGGTACCGATAATTAAGTAAGTCACACCCGCTTTCAAATAGCTTTCGATGGTATGCAAATCACGAATGCCACCGCCAATTTGAATGGGTAGATTGGGGTAAGCTTTCGCTATCGCTTTAACCGCTTCACCATTCACAGGCTCGCCAGCAAACGCACCGTTTAAATCCACCAAGTGCAAACGACGGCAACCCGCATCAACCCATTTAGCCGCCATCGCAACCGGATCGTCGGAAAATACCGTTGAATCGTCCATACGCCCTTGGCGCAAACGTACACATGCACCATCTTTTAAGTCTATTGCTGGAATAATTAACATAATTTCTTACTTAGCTAGTTAAACAGAAAAATTAAATTGTGACGGAAGCAACGGCTAGGTTCCACGCCAAGACACCATTCGCATCCACTTAAAATTCAGCAGAGAACGCAACCTAATGACTAGAATACAAAAACTGCTGGTAAAACGAGGCAATGGGCGAGGCAATATCGCCCAAGCAAGCTGCGGTCGAGCGCTTATAAGCTACCCTTGGTGGACGGCAACATATTCGCTGCGCGCTCATCAATGGTTAGCGCCATACGCAAAGCCCGTCCAAAAGCTTTAAAAACTGTTTCAATTTGGTGATGAGTATTTTGACCGCGCAAATTGTCGATATGTAGCGTAACACCCGCATGATTGACAAAACCGTGGAAAAACTCGCTAAACAAGTCCACATCAAAGTTGCCCACACGCGCACGGGTAAAATCAACGTGCATTTCAAGCCCTGGGCGACCAGAAAAGTCTAAGGCAACGCGCGACAAGGCTTCATCCATCGGCACATAAGAATGGCCGTAACGGGTAATGCCTTTTTTATCGCCAACCGCTTGTTTAAACGCCATACCCAAGGTAATACCAATATCTTCAACGGTATGGTGGTCGTCGATATGCAAATCGCCTTTGGCTTTTACGTCCAAATCAATTAAGCCATGACGTGAAATTTGCTCCATCATATGCTCTAAAAAAGGCACGCCAGTAGCAAAACTCGACTTACCTGTACCATCCAAATTTACACTAACCGTAATCTGTGTTTCTAGCGTATCGCGGCTAACCGTAGCAGTACGTTGAGACATGGAAAACCCCATTCAAAAAATAAGAGCTTTATTATACAACAAGC
>CAZMQC010000066.1:0-4831 GCA_964568295.1 uncultured Spongiibacteraceae bacterium
AAGAACACCGCCGCATTAGCCAAGTCTTCTGGCGTACCTAAACGGCGGCTAGGAATGCTTTTCGCCATTTCTTTGGCGTAATCGCCCACGGTATTAATCAAAGCTTCGGTTTCGGTTGGACCGGGTGCAATCGCATTCACGCGAATACGACGCCAAGCCAATTCGTTAGCTAATGAGGTAGTAATACCATTCACCGCTAATTTTGCCACGCCATAAAAGCCGGTGTGCATCCAAGCGGCGGTTGATGATTGGTTGATAATTGCAGAACCTTTAGGCATGTGCGGTACGCAAGCGCGCGTCATTAACAAACAGCCGTTAACGTTCACGCCCATAAACTTGTTTAAGTAATCCATATCCACATTGAGATAACCTTCGATTTTCATACCGCCAAAAATAGCCGCATTGTTGACTAGAAAATCAATTTTGCCCCATTGCTCTTTCACCTGATTGGCACAATCAATACACGATTGTTCGTTTGAAACGTCCACTTTAACAAACATCGCATCGCCGCCTGCCGCTTTGATTTCATCAACTACGCGCTGGCCGCCTTGTTCGTTAATTTCTGCGACGCACACTTTCATGCCTTCTTTAGCAAAACGTTTAGCATAGCCTTCGCCAATACCGCCGCCTGCGCCTGTAACAATCACAACTTTTCCGTCAAATGACATAGTAAAACCCTCGGTTATTATTAAAAAATTGGTTTTTTCACCGGCATGTGCGGCTTAACTTCCATAAAGTCCACCGTCACGCCTTTTGGATAAGCAAAGCAATGTGCTATCGCCTGCCCCATCTGTTCCGCTTTCATGGTACCGTCGAACAATGCGCCCTTATCTTGCCAAGCAACCAACGCATCTTTGAGCTTGTCAAAATCAAAGCCTGCGGCAAACTCGCTTTCCGTTGCGCCGGGTACTACTACGCTAACGCCAATGCCGTCTTTGGTCACCTCATGGCGTAATTCGCGACTAAATACTTCGACGGCGGCTTTGGTGGAGGCATAAATCGACAAATGCGACATTTCGTTATCATGGTGCACCGAAGCCGACGATATATTCACGATTAAACCGCCTTGGTTTTCGCGCAGCAACGGTATCGCCGCTTGGCAGCAATAAACCAAGCCAATAAAGTTGGTATTAACCTGCAACAACAAATCGCTTTCTGGCAAAGTTTCAATGCTATTAGGCCTTGCTAATCCTGCGTTATTGACTACGCCATCCAGCTTGCCAAAATGCTGTTTCACTTGATTGAACGCATCAACCACCGCTTGTTTATTAGCAATATCAACCGACACACCCAAGGTGTCGCCACCTAATTTAGCCACCGCTTTCTCAATCGCAGCAGTATCACGCGCTAAAATGGCCACTTTTGCGCCTTGTGCAACTAGCGCTTTGGCTGTAGCAAAACCCAATCCTTTTGAGCCGCCGGTTACAATAATCACTTTATCTTTAATCATAATTAGCCTTTTCAATAATAAGCACTTTTAGCAAGCCACGTTTTTCGCTACCAATATCAAACAGGCAAAGCAACGGTTTTAATTTCCAAATATTCTTCAAAGCCGCGAACGCCCATCTCTCGCCCAATACCGCTTTGCTTATAGCCACCAAACGGCGCATCAGGGGCAAAGAAGTTTGCGCCATTTAGGTTAAGTGTTCCAGTGCGGATGCGTTTTGCCATGTTTTTTGCACGTTCTAAATCAGCCGAATAAATCGAGCCTGACAAACCAAAAATACTGTCATTCGCAATGCGAATCGCATCTTCATCGTCTTTGTAGCTAATCACCGATAATACAGGGCCAAAAATTTCTTCTTGGGCAATGGTCATATCGTTAGTAACGTTGGCAAAAACCGTCGGTTCAACATAGTTACCATCGGGCAAATGCTCGGGCGCTTTACCGCCCATCACCAAAGTTGCGCCTTCTTCGATGCCTTTGGCAATGTAATCTAATACGCGTTGTTGTTGCTTACGGCTAACCAACGGCCCCATGAGCTGGCCTTGACTTTGCGGATCACCATAGGCAATGCCAGAGAAGTAGTTTTTAATAATTTGCAAACCTTCTTCGTAACGCGATTCAGGCAATAAGAAACGGGTTGGAATAGCGCAGCCTTGCCCCGCGTGAAAACACACAGCAAAACTGGTCAATAACGCCATATTAAAGTCAGCATCATCTAATACGATATGCGCAGACTTGCCGCCCAATTCTAAAAAGACTTTTTTCACCGTCGCCGACGAAAGCTCCATAATACGGCGACCGACTTGGGTTGAACCGGTAAATGAAACCACGTCCACACGCGGATCGGTACACAAAAACTCGCCAATTTCAGCTGGATGCGATGCGGTTAATACGTTAAACACACCCGCTGGCATATCAGTATATTCAGCAGCAATTTTACCTAATACGGTTGCTGTCCAAGGCGTATCAGGCGCTGATTTTAAAACTACCGTACAACCTGCGGCTAAGGCTGGAATAACTTTTGCTAGATTAATTTGCACGGGGAAGTTCCACGGTGAAATCGCAGCAACCACGCCCGCAGCTTCTTTCCAAATCTCACGCTTACTAGCACCGGCAAACCCTTCGTAAACAGGTAAGTCTTCTACCCATTGATAGTTTTCCAACAACTCCAAAAAGTAGTCAACAAAGCCCATGGGCACGTCACATTGCGGGCCATTTTTAACAATGCCCATTGGCGCACCAACTTCGGCAATTACTTGCTGACGCAAATCTTTTTGTACCGCTTTCAAACCATCACGAAATTGCGCTAAACATTTTTTACGCAACTCAACGTTGGTACTCCAATCACTTTCATCAAATGCACGACGCGCTGCGGCTAACGCTAATTCTGCATCATCCAAACCCGCGTCAGCGGCTACGCCGACTTTTTGGTTATTAGCAGGATTGATATTGTCATAGGTTTTGCCCGATAGCGCAGGACGCAATTGCCCATCAATATATAAACGCGCTTCTGCATTAAATGGATTGCTCATACTTCACCTTTATTTTTATAGAATAGATTAATAGCTATCGCGATACACTTTGCCAATCACGCTCAGACTTGTTTTACAACCAGGCAGTTCTTCGCCAAAACGCTCCGCTTGTTGCAAAGCAATGCTTAAATCTTTTTCAGCCACTGCGGCAAAACCGCCCGCCATTTTTTCAAAATCTTCGGGGCTGAAATGCGGTTTAAACTCATGTAAACCTAAAAACTGCGTCATTTGCGCAGTGATATTACCGTTCGCCGCGCCCACTTGCATAACCACATCTTTATCTAAGCCTGCTGCTTTCGCCAAGCGCAAGGCTTCATAAATAGCGGTGAACTCCGCATAAGTCATCAAGTTATTACACAATTTAGCAATCATGCCCTGCCCTAAGCCGCCTGCATGAATAATTTCTTTGGCCGAAAGCGCTAACACCTCGCGACAAAACGCCAAGGCATCAGCATCGCCGCCCACCATATAGCAAAGCGTACCATTCGCTGCACCCGATGCACCACCCGAAATAGGCGCATCTAGCACTTGCACACCATGTGGTTTAGCTTTTTCAGCCAACGCCACAATCGTTTCAGGCTTAACCGTGCTATGGATTGCAACCACCTTGCATTTTTCTACCGCTGGCAATAATTCATTGAATACATTGATAACATCGTTATCATCGCGTACGCAAATACCGATGTAATCACAGCTTTTCGCCACTTGCGCAATGTTATCGGCAAGCGTTGCGCCCGCTTTAACCAAGCTTTTTGCCGCCTCTGGAAATACATCGAATACCACAACGGCGGCATCGCCTTTTAATAAACTTTGCGCCATCGGTTTGCCAATATTACCTAAACCGATAAAACCAACTTGCTGAATTTTTTCTGACATAGTGAATTATTCTCGCTAATCTAATCAAAAATATAGTAAACTTTACCTGTCTATTTAGTCAACCACAATTTACTTTATTAAGGGGCTTATGATGAATGACAAAAACAAACGTGAAATCGGCACAGAAATGTTTAAACGTTGCTACGGCAACAGCCTAATGGAACCACCTGCTGAAGGGCAAGATCCCTTCTTTGATATTATGCTAGAAGGCTTGTTTGGCTCGGTTTGGTCACGCGAAGAACAGCTTTCCATGCGCGACCGCCGTTTATTCACCATGGGCATTATTGCGGCAATGGGCGAAAAAGATGTGTTTGAAATTCAATGCGGCTGCGCCCTACGTAACGGCGAATTAGACGAAACGGGTGTGCGCGAATTGGTTATTCACATGGCGCCTTATGCGGGTTATCCACGCGTAGGTGGAATGCGTGCAGCAGCTGAAAAAGCGATTGCGGCTTGGAAAAAAGAGCAAAAACAAGCAAAGTCAGACGCTTGATATTAAGGGAGCGGTATCTGCCGCTCCTTCCTAAAAATAACCATTCCGTAAGTTTAGCCATGATGTTAGTCAATGAAACTTGACCGATTAGCTTTTATAATCGCGCCTTTTATACTTGCCAAACTATTGCATCATGCCCGCCTCGTTCGCCACCAAACAATTCGTTACAGCAAGCTTTATTATTAGCCTTGCTAATATTTGCTACGCCGACCACAATCATTTTTCCTCGCACCAAATCGAAACCATTGTGGTTACTGGTCATCAAGAAAACAGCCCTGTGGTTCTGCAAAGTCAATTAAAGTCGCCCCGCCAACCGCTGCCCGCGCACGACGGCGCTGATTATTTAAAAACTATCCCTGGCTTTTCTGTAACTCGCAAAGGCGGCGCAGACGGTGATATTAGCTTTCGCGGTATGGCAGGCTCACGCTTAGGTTTAGTGGTTGATGGCGAGGTTTTACTTGGCGCATGCAACTCACGTATGGA
>CAZMQC010000066.1:4931-8138 GCA_964568295.1 uncultured Spongiibacteraceae bacterium
AAAGTTCATTCGGAATACGAACGCTATAATGGCTCGGTTTCACTCGCGCTAACACCGCATAACAACACCTTTATGCAAATTAGCCAAGATTACTCCGATGGCGAGGCAGCTTATGCCGATAGAGGTATGGACGGCACACAATTTCTGCGCCACGGCACACGTTTATTGCTTGAACAAGAAAACCTCAGCGATGAATGGAGCAAATTGTCACTAAACATTTTCAGCAATCAAGTTGATCACATTATGGACGATCAGCAACTGCGCAAACCAGGCATGATGGGTTACAGCCGTCTGCTGCGTAAAACACAGGGCTTACGACTTGCCTCAGATTTTGACTGGCGAATGCTCGGTTTAGTTATCGGTGTTGATGGTCAAGAAAATCAGCATGAATCGCGCCAAGCTGGTATCAATAAACAATACAGCGCTTGGCAAAAAGACGCCCACTTTAAACAATACGGTTTGTTTTCTGAATTAACCGTGCGGTTTAACCCGCAGCTCAATTGGGTTAGCGGCACGCGTTATGATGCATGGTACGTCAAAGACCAGCGCAGCGAAGTTAGAAAAAACATGATGATGAGCGTGCCGAATCCCAGCGCTCAGCAAAAACGCCATGATAATTTATCCGCTTACTTTACGCGTTTAGAAACTACGCACCAGCATTCAAGCTACTTTATTGGTTTTGGTTGGGTTGAACGCTTTCCTGATTATTGGGAAATGATTGCCAAGGAAAGCAACTCAAGTGCTAGCGCATTTAATGTGCGCCATGAAACCAACAAACAATGGGATGCAGGCTGGCTTTACCAACATCAAGCTTGGTTTTTAAGTGCCTCATTGTTTTACAGCCGCATCAGCAACTTCATTTTAATCGACTACAGCCAAGCCATGAAAAGCATGGGCGTTGCCGAAAACATCCAAGCAGCAACCTACGGTGGCGAACTTTCAGGACGCTACTTGTGGCAATCAGGCTGGCAACTCGAAGCAAGCCTTGCTCATACTCATGGCAAAGACCGCAGTAATAAAAGCCCCCTACCACAAATATCACCTACCGAAGCGCGTTTCTCGCTAAGTTACAGCGCCGATACTTGGCATATTGGCTCACTTTGGCGATTAGTGGATAAACAAACACGAACGCAAGTAGGTAAAGGCAATATTGTCGGCAAAGATATAGCCAAAAGCGCGGGCTTTGGCACGCTATCACTCAATGCAGGCTGGCAACCACTTGACGCCCTACTTTTAACCGCTGGCATCGACAATCTTTTCAATAAAAGCTACGCGGAATTTATCAGTCGCAGCGGCGGCAATGGCATGGGTGGCGCAATCAGCGGTTACGAGCAAACGCTACGCGTAAATGAGCCGGGTAGAATTATTTGGGCGAAAGTGCAGTATAAGTTTTGATTGCACGACCTTATAAGTCACGCGTAGCAGCAAGTATTCGTCTATTTGATGACAATCAGTGGGGCTTCCTGCCAAACCATAGACCTAATACATCAAGATTAAGGTACCTTGACTTAAATACATTCTATTTAAACGAACCTGCTGTTCTAAAAAATTAATTAGAACTTTATTTATAATCAATTATAGTGAACACACCTGCTGCAAACAGGGCTTCTATTCACTAACCAAGGTACAGATTATGAATAAGAAAACACCGCTACATTCCGTTTCAGGCGCACCGATTGCTAACAACCAAGACAGCTTAACCGCAGGCGTTCGTGGGCCGATGTTGTTGCAAGATGTTTGGTTTTTAGAAAAGCTAGCCCACTTTGATCGCGAAGTGATACCAGAGCGCCGTATGCACGCCAAAGGTTCAGGTGCATTCGGTGAATTCACCGTCACCCATGATATTAGCCAATATTCCAAAGCTGCTTTATTTGCAGAAATTGGCAAAAAAACTGAGATGTTTGTGCGCTTTTCTACCGTTGCGGGTGAGCGCGGTGCCGCCGATGCCGAGCGTGATATTCGCGGCTTTGCCATGCGCTTTTACACCGAGCAAGGCAACTGGGATTTAGTCGGCAACAATACGCCAGTGTTCTTTTTCCGCGACCCTTTAAAATTCCCCGACTTAAACCACGCAGTTAAACGCGATCCACGCACCAATATGCGCTGCCCAACCAGCAACTGGGATTTTTGGACGCAATTACCAGAAGCGCTACATCAAGTGACCTACTTAATGGGCGACCGTGGTATTCCGGCTAACTATCGTCAAATGCACGGTTACGGTTCGCACACTTTCAGCCTAATCAACGCGAATAATGAACGTTTCTGGGTGAAATTCCATTTGCGCAGCCAACAAGGCATTGCCAATTTAAGCGATGCAGAAGCCGCTGATGTGGTTGGCAAAGACCGCGAAAGCTCGCAACGCGATTTATATGAAGCGATTGAGCAAGGCAACTTCCCACGTTGGACGATGTTTGTACAGGTGATGCCTGAAGCCGATGCGATTAAATCACGTTTTAACCCATTCGACTTAACCAAAGTTTGGTCGAAAAAAGAGTATCCACTGATTGAAGTGGGCTACTTTGAATTGAACAAAAATCCTGACAACTACTTTGCTGATGTTGAGCAAGCCGCTTTTAACCCTGCACATATCGTACCAGGTATTGGCTTTTCGCCAGACAGAATGTTGCAAGGTCGTTTGTTCTCTTATGGCGATGCGCAGCGCTACCGTTTAGGCGTTAATCACTATCAAATCCCAGTGAACAAGCCACGCTGCCCATTCACCAATTTCCACCGCGATGGCGCTATGCGCGTTGACGGTAATGCAGGCAGTACCATTGCTTACGAACCGAACACACAGCAGCAATGGCAGCAGCAAGAACAATTTGCTGAACCACCTTTGCAGTTAGATGGTTACGCGGATCGCTTCGACTTCTGGGAAGATGAACCTGACTACTTCACTCAAGCAGGCGATTTGTTCCGCTTGATGAGCAGCGATGAGCAGCAGCGTTTATTCGATAATACCGCTCGTAATATGGATGGTGTTAGCGATGATATTAAGCGCCGCCACATTGAACATTGCCGTAAAGCCGACCCTGCTTATGGGGCTGGTGTTGCTAAGGCAATGGGCTTGAACTAGTTCGGTTGCATGGGCGCCTAGCGCCCACAAAGGAACAAGTCCGTTCGTCTATCAGATCAGCTTAAACGCATTCCGTCTGCCACCGCAGACACGCCGTAAATACATCCATGTAGGCTAATGAATTGCCGTCC
>CAZMQC010000067.1:0-6931 GCA_964568295.1 uncultured Spongiibacteraceae bacterium
GATGTAGTTTTAAGTTGGCGGTAGGGATGCCAATGGTGCGACCTAATTGATTGCCATAAACCACTTTGCCGGTAATTGAATAAGGGCGGCCTAATAACTGCTCCGCTAAAGTAAAATCTGAATTCTCTAGGGCTTTGCGAATGCGCGTGCTGCTGACTCGCTCATCGCCAGTGATTAGCGTGGAGGTGTCTGATACGCCAAAGTCGAGTTCTTTGCCCATGCGTTGTAATAGGCTGAAATCTCCACGTCGTTCATGGCCAAAACGCAAGTCGTCACCAACTACCATGTATTTCATGCCGAGCTGTTTATGAAAAATATCACGAATAAAATCTTCA
The DNA here is from genome assembly GCA_964568295.1 of uncultured Spongiibacteraceae bacterium. GTDB lineage: Bacteria > Pseudomonadota > Gammaproteobacteria > Pseudomonadales > DT-91 > DATCSZ01. The sequence continues at coordinate 336 of CAZMQC010000067.1, forward strand.
GCTGAAACTAGGCTAAGCTCGCGGTTAAAATGAATGCGTAACACGCGGTCAATACCTTGTTCTTTGATGGCTAGGAACTTCTCGCGAAAGCTCATCACTCGCGCTGGCGCTTGTTTAGGCGCAAAAAACTCACGTGGCAAAGGCTCAAGCGTAATCACTAAACTTGGTAAATTAAGCTCACGCGCCTTTTCTTTCAGCTTATCAAAGACTGCCTGATGCCCGCGATGTACACCATCAAACGCGCCAATCGTAGCAACACAGCCACGATGGCGAGGGCGAATGTTATGTAAACCGCGAATAAGTTCCATAAGGTGAGAAAAGGCTGTAAAAGCGGTGGATTATACGTTAAATAAAAGCAGAATTCATCGTTAAGGCGTTAAAGTTTTCCGTGTGCGCGCCTTAAAACCGAATAATTAACTAGCCGCTCGAAGATGGTGTAAGCGTAAACCCAACGCAAATAATAAAGCGCAGTAGAGACCAACCCCAGCAACCACCATGCTGCCCAAATGCCATACCCGTTGCCAAGCACTGTAATCAAACCATGTGTTGAAATCGGTCGGCCAAGCTAGCAGCAACAAAGCCATTGCCACACAAGCTAAACTATAGTTAAAAATTGCGCGATAAAAGCCTTTTTGTCGAGCAAACACACCTTGATTGACTAGGCCTCGCCATAACAAACCTGCGTTTAACACAGCGGATAAAACGGTGGCAATCGCAAGTCCCGCATGGCCAATCTGCCAGTAAAAGTGCATCGGCACAACAAAGGCAATATTCAATGCCATATTGGCGATCATGGCGATAATGCCGATTTTAACCGGCGTTTTCGTGTCTTGCCTTGCAAAAAAGCCCGGCGCTAAAACTTTGATCAGCATAAAGGGCGTTAACCCCAAGGTATAAGCCTGCAAGCTCAGTGTTGCCATATTTACATCGCGCTCGGTCATGGCGCCGTAAAAAAACAAAGTAATTAAGATCGGCTTAGCTAAGATGAGTAACGCGATGGTGGCGGGAATACTAATCAGCAATACCATGCGCACTGACCAATCTAACGTGCGAGAGAAATAGTCTTTATCATCAACGGCAAATTTGCGCGATAACGATGGCAAAATGACGGTGCTAATGGCTATCGCAAAAACACCTAAGGGTAGCTCCACTAAACGATCCGAATAATATAGCCAAGATACTGATCCTGTCGGTAAAAAGGACGCCAAGACCGTATCTAATAATAGGTTTATCTGGCTGACCGATACCCCAAATAAAGCAGGTACCATCAATAATAAAATCTTTTTAACGCCCTCATCTTTGGGCTTAATTTCAGGTTTGGGTAATAAATGTAAGTTAGCTAAAAAGGGTAACTGAAATAAAAATTGTAAAAAGCCGGCGAAAAATACCCCCCAAGCTAACGCATAAACTGCTTCGTCAAAAAAGCGCACGCCCCATAATGCAGCCGTTAGCAAGGATAGATTTAAAATTACAGGGGTAAAAGCAGGCACAGCAAAGCGTTGGTAACTGTTTAAAATGGCACCGATAAAGCCTGCTAAAGAAATAAAAACTAAATAAGGGAAGGTGATGCGAATTAAATCGACGGTGAGTGAAAATTTATAAGCGTCCTGCATAAACCCTGGCGCAAACAACATGGTTAGCCACGGTGCGCCAATCACCGCAAGGGTGGTGATAAGCAATAAACTAGAGCCAAGCAAGCCACAAACGCGATTAACTAAGTTTTGAACGTCTTGCAGGGTTTTAGTAGCTTGATATTCTGCCAAAACTGGCACAAATGCTTGCGAAAAAGCGCCTTCGGCAAACAAACGCCGTAAAAAATTAGGGATACGAAACGCGACAAAAAACGCATCGGCGTAAATGGTTGCGCCAGCTAAAGCGGCAATGGCAATGTCACGCACCAGTCCAAGTACGCGCGACAACATAGTCATCACGCCAACAAGGAGGCTTGATTTTAGTAAGCTGGGGGCGGGTTTAACGTCCTTATCAACGGGCTTGGAATCAGTCATTCCACTGCGCGTCCAAACGAGCTTGGTTTAGCTGAAACCACTGCAAGGTAATGATGGTCATAGCGTTTTCAAGTTTGCCTTGGTGCAGCCAAGCTAACGCCTCGTTCACGGGCATAATGTGCAAGCGAATATCTTCGTTTTCTTCGATTAGACCAAAAACGCCGCCTGCAACGTCTTGCAAGTTCACTTTGCCACAAAACAAGCTCATGCGTTCGGTGCTACCGCCGGCGCTTGGGTAATAGCTTAAAATATATTCGACCTGCTCAACCTCAAGCCCTGCTTCTTCGAGCGCCTCGCGACGGGCCACTTGTTCCTCGCTTTCGGCATCTTTATCCAACATGCCTGCAACAATTTCTAATAACCAAGGTGACTGCTTGCGGCCAATAACGCCCATACGCAGTTGCTCGACTAAAGCAAATTTTTGGCAACGCGGGTCGTACAATAAGATGCCAACCGCATCGCCACGCACACAAATCTCGCGCTCAAACACATTCGACCAACCACCCTTAAACAAGCGGTGGCGTAATTGCGCTTTTTTGAGCTTAAAAAAACCGTCAAAATTTAGTTGTTCTTTTTCAATCACAACGTCCTGTTGGCCAAATTGTTGAATCATGCAAAACGCCCCGCTGTATGCCAGTGTACGTCACTCGCATATTTATCCACTAAATGCACCACGTCCAATACCATGGCAAATAACGCCATGCGAATCAATAAACCATTATCGGCTTGACGGAAAATAGCGAGATTGGGGTTGTTGTTTAAATCGTTATCTAACTCGTTAGCTTGTAAGCGTGAATCGCGCGGTAAAGGGTGCATGATTACGGTGTTGGGTTGGCAGAACTCAGTATAAATTGCTTGATTTAAACGAAAGCGACCACGGTATAAGTCAGCTTCTTCTTGGGTGGCAAAGCGTTCTTCTTGAATGCGGGTCGAATACACAATATCAATGTCGCGAATATTAGCTTCTAACTGGTCGCTGATAACCACTTCATGCCCCGCTTCGCGCAAGGTTTCAACAATGATGTCGGGCATGGCTAGCTCGCTAGGCGAAATGAGTACAACTTTTACTTTTTTATACAAACTCAATAGCTTACACAGCGAATGCACGGTGCGGCCATTGCGTAAATCGCCAATCATGGCAATACGAAAATCGTCGAGGCTGCGGCCTTTCGATTGCAGTTCGGTTTCAATGGTGAATAAGTCCAATAATGCTTGGGTAGGGTGTTCGTTTGCACCATCTCCACCGTTGATGACGGGTACACGGCTTGCTGCTGCGAATTCGGCTACTGAGCCTGATTGTGGATGGCGCATGGCAATTACATCGCTATAGCCGCTCAGCACACGGGCGGTATCGTATAAGGATTCGCCTTTGGCAATGGCAGAGGTTTGAAAACCTGTGGTTTCACGCACTTCGCCACCAAGTAAGTTAAATGCGCCGCCAAAACTGACGCGAGTACGTGTACTTGGCTCAAAAAACATATTGCCCAGAATTGCGCCTTCTAATACGCGCGTGACCTTTCTGCGGTGCGCGTAGGGCATCATTTGCTTGGCAACACGAAAAACCTGATCGATATCAGCACGTTCAAATTGAGCAACGGATAAAATATGGCTGCCTGAAAATTGCATGGTCAATCCTCGGATCGGAAGAAACGGCGGTTATTTTAATGTGCTAGCCACGCTTTCGCTAGAATTATCCATAGTTTTCACCAAAGCAATCACTGACCAACCAGACGCAGGGGTAAATTTATTGCTATCGCTGAAAATATGCAGTCGTTGATTGTTATCGAGCGCAAATAGTGGCCAAACTTGGCGGTCAGGCACATTCAGATACTGCTCAAAAGTAAACTCTTGAGTAATGTTAGTTTGTTTCAAAACAGCACCCGTTTCCATCAAGTTGCGCAAGGCTTCGTAAGTCATATCATCATTGAACAAAAACTTGCCTTTATAGCGTGTATTGGCGGTGCGTTTTTCATCATTGCCAATGGTTTCGGTCAGCGTGTATATATGTTGTTCGCCAAACTCCATGCGATAGCGCATAGCCGTCACGGTATTGAGTTCGTGGTGAGGGCTAAGCGCCAATAAGCGACCAATGCCGACAAGGTTTAAGGCTTGGTCAGCATAGCGTGAAACAGGGTGGCCGAAAAATGTATTTAAACCCATTAAGCGCGCTGCCTTGATGTTGTCGCGGTTGGCATCGACCAAGGTTAAATTGATATTGTTTTTGGCTAGAATTTCCGCCAGTGCGCGGGCGACGGGGTTAGCGTCAACAATAAGCAGGCCAACGGGTTCTGGCTCAGCTGCTTTTAATAGCTTGGCGATAGGGCGCGCGCTAATACTTTGTAGCGTCACCGTGCCAATAATAATCATAAAGGTCAGTGGCACCAGTATTTCGCCGCCTGCGATATTGTGGCTGGCTAACCGCTCAGCAAATAGAGCTGAAACCGATGCCGCAATAATACCGCGCGGCGCAATCCACGATAGTAAGGCTTTTTCGCGCCAATGCAGGGAGCTGCCGCGCGTACTAGCCCAAATAGTTAACGGGCGGGCAATAAATTGCGCCACAAGCAGGATGACTAAAGCAATGCCACCGTATTCGATTAAGTGGCCGAGATTAAGCTGGGAAGCCAAGACGATGAATAAGGCTGAAATTAATAAAACTGTGAGGTTTTCTTTAAAGTGCAGAATGTCGCTGGTGTCAATATCTTTTAAGTTAGCCAAAGTAATACCGCAGACCGTGACTGCCATTAATCCAGACTCTTTAACGATGTCATTGACCAAAATAAATTGTCCAACCACAAACGCTAGCACCATATAAGTGCGTAAATATTCTGGCAGCCAATGGCGTTTTAAGATTGCGCCCATTGCGATAGCGGCTAAAAAGCCAACCACTGCGCCAAAACCTGTGGTGTAGATGAATAAACCAATCGCTGAAAGTAGCGCATCTTGGCTGTTGGCGGCTAGCACTAACTCATACGCCAATACCGCAAATAACGCACCGATAGGGTCAATCACAATCCCTTCCCAGCGCAAAATGCGAGCAACGCTAGCAACCGGGCGAACGCTGCGTAATAAGGGCACAATCACAGTAGGGCCTGTTACGGTTACTAATGCGCCAAACAGCAATGAGAGCTCAAACGACAAATCGGTTAGCCAATAAGTAACAGCGGTAATAATTGCCCACGTAATCACCGCGCCAATGGTCACTAAATATTGTACTGGTTTTTCTAGGCCTTTGATTTCCGAGAATTTGAGTGTTAATGCGCCTTCAAATAATACAATGGCAACCGCTACTGAAACCCATGGGGTAAGCAAATCGCCAAATACCTGCTGGGGATTAATAAGATGAAAAATAGGGCCAAGTAAAATGCCGCTGATGAGCAAGGGTAAGATAGCAGGGATTTTAATGCGCCAAGCGCCCCATTGACAGGCAAAGCCAACAACGGCAATCAGCATTAACTGGGTGGAAATGGAAAGTGTCATAAGCAACTTCTTGCGAAAACGCTGAACTTTGGCATGACTGAGTGATGAAATCAATTAAAAAAGCAGGGATTTTGCTTGCTAGTTAATCGCTGAAAAGTGCTTTCTATGTTTTGTATTGCTCATTAAGTTTTCTCATTTTTTGCTAGCGTGGCGTCTTAGATTGCCAATGTCGAGCACTGGGGATGCGTCAATTTCGCTGGCATTCATCATGTGCGCAACCCTTTGTAGCGCCGATATAATGGCGGTTTGCTCCCATTGCTCTAATTGTTTGAACTGCTGAATAAAACTTTCCTGTAATGGTTTTGGTGCATGTTGCAAGGCTTTTTGTCCTTGCTCCGTCAGAGTGATTAAAATCTTTCTTTTATCAGTTTTTGAGCGCTGGCGTTGAATAAAACCGCGATCTTCTAGGCGGTCAAGAATAACGGTGACGGTTGCCTGACTGAGGCTAATGGCGCTCGCAAGCTCGCTTGATGTGGCGCTACCCTGAGTATCAATAGTCTGCATAAGCAAAACTTGTGACGCAGTAAGCCCTGCGGTTTTAACCAAGTGCTTAGAATGTAAATCGGTTGCGCGAATGACGCGCCGCAGGGCGGTGATAACTTCTTGATAATTATTCATAGGTAACTTCTTTGCTAACTAAAGGGCATTGCTTTGCTTGGCGCGTTTGCAAATAAAATTCTTTTTAAACAATGCGTTAGGCGTTTTGTTGATGTTGGCGGTAGTCGGAAAAACGGTATTGCATTATAGCAGTTTGCTGATGTGTTTTGCATTTTTGCTTCGTGACGCAACATGGAATTGCTTGCAGTGAAGATTAAATCCTTTTATCATAATGTTTAGTTATCTAAGTAATATTTAGATGATTTATTAATAAATAAAAGGAGATCGGCAAATTTTTCTTTGTCTTTAAATGACATGAATACCTTAAACGCCAAACAGGCGGAACCCGTAGAATCAAATATTACCTTTCAAATACCTAACGCTCAGTTAGCTTGGCAAGTTCATCAGCTCATACAGCAATGCCCACCACTCGATACTAACTCGGTTTATTGTAATTTATTGCAGTGCGACCACTTCGCTGATACCTGCGTCGCAGCTATGCAAAACAATAAG
>CAZMQC010000067.1:7031-8125 GCA_964568295.1 uncultured Spongiibacteraceae bacterium
GAGTCGGAAGTACAAAGCTATGCGCGTTCTTTTCCGTGCGTATTCCATAAGGCGCAAGCCGAGTTTTTATACGATGGAGAGGGGCGGCAGTATCTTGATTTTTTAGCAGGAGCAGGCACGCTCAATTATGGGCATAACAATCCTATCTTTAAAAAAGCTTTACTGGACTACATTGAAAGCGATGGTATTTGCCATGGCTTAGATATGCACACTCAGGCTAAAGGGGAGTTTTTGCAGGCGTTTAACGACGCTATTCTAAGACCGAGGGATTATCAGTATCGGGTGCAGTTTACCGGTCCGACGGGTACGAATGCAGTTGAAGCAGCAATGAAAATAGCCCGCAACGTTACAGGGCGTAGCACGATTGTTGCCTTTACTAATGGTTTCCATGGCGTTAGTTTGGGGGCGTTGGCTGCGACGGGTAATTCACACCATCGTGGCGCGGCAGGCGTGTGTCTCAATGGTACGATGCGTATGCCGTATGATGCTTATTTGGGCGATGAGTTTGATACGACAGCGTATTTGGATAAAGTGTTATCGGATTCAAGTAGCGGTTTTGATAAGCCTGCGGCTGTTTTGGTGGAAACAGTGCAAGGCGAAGGTGGAATTAATGCGGCTAGCTATGAATGGTTGCAAAACCTTGAGTCGGTTTGCCGTAAGCACGGACTGCTTTTAATTGTTGATGATATTCAAGCAGGTTGCGGGCGCACAGGTACATTCTTTAGTTTTGAAGAAGCTGGCATTAGTCCTGATATTGTTACGCTCTCAAAATCTATTTCGGGATACGGTTTGCCATTTGCTGTGGTGTTGATGAAGCCTGAATATGATTTTTGGAAGCCAGGTGAGCATAACGGCACATTCCGTGGCAATAACCTCGCTTTTGTTACGGCAAAAGTAGCCATTGATACTTATTGGCGTGACGAGCAGTTCTCATTACAAATTAAAGAAAAAGGCCGTTATATCGAGCAAAGACTGACACAGATCGCCGATCAGTATGGACAAGGCAACTTTACTACGCGCGGGCGTGGCATGTTTCGCGGTATTAACTGCATTTCTGGTGAATTGGCAAGCAAGATTACTCAGGCCGCTTTTGA